>JAXJQK010000248.1:0-5108 GCA_036311185.1 Acutalibacteraceae bacterium
CAGCTGGGCAGCTAAGTGTGGATCGGATAAACGCTGAAAGCATCTAAGCGTGAAGCCGGCTCCAAGATTAGATATCTCTAGACCCCTTGTAGACTACGAGGTTGATAGGCTGCGTGTGTAAGTGTCGTGAGGCATTTAGCTTGGCAGTACTAATAGGTCGGAAGCTTGACCATAAGATAAAAATTGGTTACAGCATTTGAAATACGCAAAATGCAATTCTTTATTCAGTTTTCAGGGTGTATGTAATATGTCCTCTAGTCCAAACATTATGTTTGGCTATTAATAGTTGGTATTGATGACGCTGAGGGTCCACCTGTTCCCATCCCGAACACAGAAGTTAAGCTCAGTAGTGCCGAAAATACTTGGCTGGTAACGGCCTGGAAAAATAGGAAGATGCCAACATAATTGAACCACCCTTATGGGTGGTTTTTTGTTGTACCATAATTTTTAGTTTGTTGTCAATAATTAGGGAAAATCGAAGTAAGAAAAAACGAATAATCCCCCAACTACTTGAATATATCTATATTACTCGGGATGATAAGGGGGTAGAAAAAATGGCATTTTCTAATGTGGAAATATTGGCACGTATTGTACAATGTGAGGCAGGAGGAGAAGGAGAAAATGGAATGAAAGCAGTAGCCTGTGTAATTATGAACCGTGTACATATTACATATGGTGAGTATGGCAGGCTAGAAAGTACAATACGTGCAACAGTTTATCAGCCCGGACAATTTGACTGTGTAAGAGAAACTATTGGAGGCAGATATAATCAACAGAATATATATAATATGCGTCCCGAACAAATTCACTACGATATTGCACAATGGGCTATAGCAGGAAACAGGCTTACAAATTTAGGCTTTGCATTGTGGTATTTTAATCCGTTCAGACCCCAATGCCAGCAATACTTTCCGTCAAATGTAGGAGAATTTGTAATTCGCATAGGTGACCATTGCTTTTATAATCCAACAGAAGCATATGCAGATACATAAACATAAATAACCTTTAAATATATGGAGGGTAATATGAATAATAATATGAATAATTTTGATAATATTCAAAGATTACAGGATAATGGAACTTATGTGAATATACCCGAAGATAGAACGTTTAACACACCTGCTCAGCAGAATTTTGATAGTGAAGAAATGCGAGGTTCGATGCAGAAAATCCTTTCAGATAATATAGGGGAGTATGTTGTTGTTGAATTTCTTATAGGAACAGAAAGAATAACAAGAAAACAAGGCATACTTTATTTTGTAGGCACAAGCTTTGTAACACTGTATGATGATACTCATAACAACTATATTGTATGTGATATTTTCTCGATTAAGTTTGTTTATTTTTATTATCCAGGGCAAAGACCACAAAGAAACTTTAATGTGTTACCAAATAGTAATGGTAATAGTTAATATGGTTTGTTATAAATTAAAGTCAAAAGCACCGTACAACTGGTATGGTGCTTTTGACTTTATTATAATTATTATGCCTTTAAATGAATTAAATGTGCTATTCCTGGTGTGCTTTCACCTTGTTGGTTAGAGGTTGGTGACATTAACGCACCTGTTGCTATAACAAGAACGTTCTTTAAAGCTTTTTGACACATTTTTTCTAAAATTATACTGCAAAGCACACTTGCACAACAGCCACAGCCACTGCCACCAGCGTGTGTATCTTGCTCATCAGTGTTGTAAATCATCATACCACAGTCATTGTGCTGACCCTCAATGTCGATATTTTCTTTTTCGAGAAGTTCTGTAAGAAGCTCAGAGCCTATTTTACCAAGATCGCCTGTTAAAATTAAGTCGTAATCTTCAGGAGAAGTATGCGTATCAATTAAAAATGATTTTATTGTTTCACAGGCAGCAGGTGCCATAGCTGCACCCATATTATTTATATCAGTTATACCCATATCAACTATTTTTCCTACTGTGCAATGTTCAAGTCTAGGGCCATTACCACTGCTTGATAAAACTATTGAACCACTGCCGGTTACTGTCCATTGTGCTGATGGTGTACGCTGACCTCCGTATTCAAGGGGATATCTGAACTGTCTTTCAGCTGAACAGAAATGTGATGATGTTACAGCAAGTGAATTTTTTGCATAACCACCGTCTACCATTATTCCTGCAAGTAATGTACTTTGTACCATAGTAGAGCAAGCACCATACTGCCCTAAAAAAGGTATATTAAAGCCACGAACACAGTAGCTTGTGCTTATACACTGATTTAAAAGGTCACCACCAAAGGCTATGTCTATATCCTTTCCACTGATATTTGCTTTTTCAAGTGCTGTTTGTATGGCTTCTGTTTGTAGCTTACTCTCAGCCTGTTCCCATGTGTCACAACCCATTTTTGTATCGTATTCTATTTTATGAAAGTAATCCTTTAAAGGTCCTTCGCTTTCTTTTTTACCTACAATAGAACCAAAGCCTGCTATAACAGGCTTGTTTTCGTAGGCGATTGTATATTGTCCTACTCTGTGCATTTTGTAATCTCCTTATGCTGTTATAAACTTAGTTTGTCTTGAATTTTTTCGTATATACTGTTTATAGTTGCATAATAAATTTTGTTTTGGTAAAATGAAATATAGAAAAATTTTTTTAGAATTGCAAAATTGATTATATTACGATAGAAAAATGAAAGAGAGTATTATATGGCTGTATTAAGTGTTAGAAATCTTGAAATGACATTTGTTGAACGAACATTATTTAGAAATGTTTCATTTGAGGTTGAACAAAGAGATAAAATTGGTTTTATTGGTGCTAACGGTGTAGGTAAAACAACTATTTTTAAAATTTTAAGTGGTCAGCTTGACCCTACCGATGGTGGTGTTGTAATTTCTAAAGATGCAGTAGTTGGATATCTTGAACAGCATTCCTGTAATGTTGCAGGTAGAAATATATATGATGAGCTATTGTCAGTTTTTGATAGATTGATTAAGCTTGAAAGAGAGCTTGAAGAGTTACCAGTTTTAATTGAGCTTGAAGAAGATGAAGCAGAGCGTGACAGGCTTATCGAAAAGCATTTGCAACTGCACGACGAATTTGAGCGTAATGGTGGCTTAACCTACAAAAGCCGTACACGTTCAGCTTTGCTTGGTTTGGGGTTTACTGAAAATGAGTTTGAAATGGAAACCGACAAGCTAAGTGGTGGTCAGCGTTCAAAGCTGTGCCTTGCTAAGCTGTTGCTTTGTGGTGCAAATGTTTTGTTGCTTGATGAGCCTACAAACCATCTTGATATACAATCTGTTGAGTGGCTAGAGGGCTTTATAAAGGAATTTAACGGAGCTGTAATTATTATTTCTCACGATAGATATTTTTTAGACGCTGTAACAAATAAAACGGTAGAGCTAGAGCATAACAAAACTACCTGCTACAAGGGTGGCTATACAGAGTTTATAGCTAAAAAAGAAAAAATCCTTGAGGATATGCGTAAGAAATACGAAAATGACCTTAAAGAGATTAAGCGAATAGAGGGCATTGTAGAGCAACAAAAGCGTTGGGGACAAACTCATAACTACATAACAGCTGAAAGCAAGCAGAAACAGGCTGACAGATTAAAGGAACAGCTTGTAGAGCCTGATGACAAGGAGCTTGAAAATATACGCTTTAGATTTGAACCAAAAAGAACAAGTGGTAACGATGTGTTGAAAACAGAAAATCTTTCAAAAGCATTTGGCGAGAAAAAGCTGTTTTCAAATGTAAACCTTGATATAAAGCGTAAGGAACGAGTATTTATTTTAGGTGCAAATGGTTGTGGAAAAACTACCCTTTTCAAAATACTTATGAATAAGCTAAGTGCAGATTCAGGCAGAATAGAGCTTGGTGTGAATGTAGATGTAGGCTATTTTGATCAGGTACAGGAAAATCTTGATTTAAGTAAAACAGCACTTGATGAGGTATGGGATATGTTCCCATTTATGACTCATACAGAGGTTCGAAAAGCCTTGGGTTCATTCCTGTTTAAGGGTGATGATGTATTCAAGGAGCTTTCTACCTTTAGTGGTGGAGAACGAGCAAGAGTAGCTTTACTTAAACTTATGCTTGCAGGTGGTAACTTTTTGTTACTTGACGAGCCTACAAACCATTTAGATACAGGCTCAAGAGAGGCACTCGAAAATACTCTAAGCGAGTACGAGGGTACTCTGCTTATAATTTCTCATGATAGATATTTTATCAACAAACTTGCAGACAGAGTTTTATATCTTTCTGAAAATGGTGTTACAGAATATCTGGGTAATTATGATTACTATGTTGAAAAGTCTAAGGATTTAGCAAGCAATGTAACCACAGCCTCAGCAAAATCAGAAGAAAAACCAAAGGTTAATGAATATAAGCAACGCAAGGAGCAACAGTCTAATCTTAGAAAGCTGAAAACCCGAATTAAAAGATGCGAAGACGAAATGGCAGAGCTTGACCAGCTGGAAGAAACATTACAGCAGGAGCTATCAAGCGAAAGTGTAGCTAATAATTTTGAAGAGCTTGTCCAGCTTACAACATCACTTGAGCAGTGCCAATGCAAGAAAAATGAAGTCTACGAGCAGTGGGAAGAGCTTCAAATAGAGCTTGAGGAAATGGAGAATAGTATGTGATTTTTGTTGCGAAAAATATTTGTTGAATAATCAATTAAAAATGCGACTGATGGTCGGAATAGAAGGTTTCCTTTTTAACCATCAGAGTAAAGAATAGAGAAAAAACTACTTAACAAAGAAATCACAATGAGCGAATATATTAAACTTATCAAGAAAAAGGCAAGGGGAACGGATTAAGGGGATTGATGATATATGAAGAATATTTGTCCAGTCTGTTACTACGATGAATTGTTTGAACCACCTTATAACGATCAGGGGATTGGTTCAGATGAGATATGTCCATGTTGTGGCTTTCAATTCGGTTGCGATGATTTTCCAAATAGGAATGAGCAAATTAAATTGTGGAGAAAAAATTGGATAGATGGAGGTTGTAAGTGGTTTTCTAAGTGCAGAAAGCAAAAAGAAAATGTAACAGATTAATTCCAATTTGTATACAAAGACGACTTAATAAACGATAGCTTAATTGTTGTTTATTAAGTGGTTTTTATTATGAATTTAAGCTGTAGAATATAAC
>JAXJQK010000249.1:0-7625 GCA_036311185.1 Acutalibacteraceae bacterium
GGTACAGCCTGAGCAAATGGAATATAGATAGCATGACGGTTATCCATACCAAGGTTAAACTCGTTTGGTACCTTCTTCTGAGGACACTTCTCTACACAAGCACCACAGCCTGTACAAGCGTCTTCATTTACAAAACGGGCATTCTTCTTGATAGTAACATCAAAGTTACCAACAAAGCCCTTTACGTCTGTTACTTCACTATATGAGAAGATACGAATTTTATCATTCTGTGCTACATCAACCATTTTTGGTGTAAGAATACAAGCTGCACAGTCAAGTGTTGGGAAAGTCTTATCAATCTGAGCCATCTTACCACCGATTGTAGGCTTCTTCTCAACGATATCAACAGGGAAACCAGCCTCTGCAATATCAAGTGCAGTCTGAATACCTGCAATACCACCACCGATAACCAAAGCACGCTTAACTACTGGTGTTTCACCAGGAGTAAGTGGTGTGTTTAGATTTACCTTAGCAACAGCAGCCTTACCTAGGATAATAGCTTTTTCCGTACCAACAGGCATCTCTTTATGTACCCAAGAACACTGCTCTCTGATGTTTGCAATCTCAACCATATAAGGGTTTAGACCAGCCTCAGAAGCTGTTTTACGGAATGTAGCCTCGTGCATACGAGGTGAACAAGAACAAACAACAATACCTGTTAGGTTATGCTCTTTGATAGCGTCTTTAATTACATTCTGACCTGCCTGTGAGCACATATATTGATAGTTGGTGGAAAAGACTACACCAGGTTCGTTTTTAAGTGCTTCTGAAACTGCTTCTACATCTACTGTACCAGCAATGTTACTTCCACACCAACATACAAAAACACCAATTCTTTGCATTTTATCTTTTCCTCCTTACTTACTGTATTTTCTAAAGGCACTTACCAATGCCTGCTGTGGAATTTCGTCGTCTAGCATTGCAGGAATATCGTCTGCCTTTAGGTGATTAGCACCCTGCTTACGTACTGCTTCAAGACGAACAGCCTCTACAAGCTTTGCAGGCTCTACGCTACGAGGGCATCTGTCGATACAAGCAAAGCAAGAAAGACAACGGTATAAAGACTCAGAATTAAGCAATGGCTCAATATCTCCACTTTCTACCATATATACAAACTGGTGTGGGTGATACTCCATCTCGTCATATGCAGGACAAGTTGCTGAGCATTTACCACAACGCATACATTTTTTAGGATTAACACCGCTTGAACGGATTATCTCCTGCTGAAGATACTCATTAGCCTTATTCATTTGTATCCTCCTTTACACCTAAAGCCTCTGCAAGTAGCTCTGTTAGATAAACAACAGGAATATCTGAACCACTCTTCTCTAGGTTATATTTACAAAGTGGGCAAGCTGTTACAATCATCTCTGCCCCATTGTTTTTAGCACTACCTGTTACTGTCTGGCTCTTCTTTGTTGCAAGCTCTGGGCTTTCCATTCTTACATAGCCACCACAGCACTCGTTTCTATATGAGTAAATTACAGGCTCTGCACCGATTGCACGGATAAAGTCCTCTATAATCTGTGGATTTTCAGGGTCATCCATCTGCATTACAGAGTTTGGTCTTAGAAGTAAGCAACCATAATAAGCTGCAATCTTCTTACCTGTTAAAGGATTAACTACCTTTTCTTTTAATGTATCAAAGCCAACAACATCACGCAAAAGCTCAAGATAGTGGTAAACCTGAGTTGAGCCATCATATGGTGTTTCGTCAGCCATATAACGGTTTGCCTTGTCTGCAAACTCTGCGTCGTTCTGCATAACATAGTTTGTCTGCTTGATAACATTATGACAGGCTGAACATACTGTTACTAAAGCCTGCTCTTTGCTCTGTGCTTCTTTTAATGCACGCACAGAAGACAACTTTGTGGCAATTTCTTTTTTATCTGTGGTAAAAACGCCACCACAGCATTGCCAGTTCTCTATTTCTTCAAGAGTAACACCCAAAGCCTCGGCAGATTTTCTTGCATAAATGTCAAGGTCTTTTGCCTTTGTCTTGAGGGTACAGCCTGGGAAATAACTTACCTTCATTTTGGTACCTCCAGTTTATAAAATTTCATCTAAACGGAACAACTCGCTGATTATTCAAAGGTCGGAAGTCCGATTTTATAAACAAGCCGTTTAAACCACAAAGCTGATATACAGCTTTATCGGCTGTTTTATCAGCACCCAGACTCTTAGATAGCGACATTGCCCAAAGAAGGCTAGGTGCTGTATTTTACATTTTAGTTTTAATAGTCAGTATTACAGATTAAAAAGTAATCTGGCTGATAACATTCTTTAGGCTGTCTGCACTCTTGCGTAGAGCAACGATTTCTTCGTCATTCATTGGTAGAAGAATCTTATTCTCTGCACGCTTGTTACCAACAACTGTTAGTAAGCTTAGACATACATCCTCAATACCATACTCGCCGTGTAGCATTGTTGATACTGTTAGAGGTGTGTCAATGCTCTGTAGCAAGCTCTTGCATAGGTGACATACTGAAACTGCTACTGCATAGAATGTAGCACCCTTACGCTGAATTACCTGACCACCTGACTTCTGTACATACTCAAGAATCTCTGCACGGTTGATTTCTGGATAATCTAAGCCGTTGTGGTGAAGAATAGAGTTACGATACTCCTCAGCTGGTACGTTACAGATATTTGCATTTGACCAAGGAATGAATGATGAATCACCATGCTCACCAAGTACATAAGCGTGAACATTCTGCTGGTTGATTTCGTAATCCTCACCTAGTCTTGCACGCAAACGAGCTGTGTCAAGAATTGTACCAGAACCGATAATTCTCTCCTCTGGTAGGTCTGAGCACTTACAGAATGTGTATGTTAGAATATCAACAGGGTTACTTACGATAACATAAGTAGCGTCTGGTGCATAACGAGTAATTTGTGGGATAATCTGCTTTGTGATGTTTACATTTGTCTGAGCAAGGTCTAGTCTTGACTGACCAGGCTTTCTAGCTACACCAGAAGTAAGAATAACAATGTCAGAACCAACTGCATCTGAATAGTTACCTGCATAAATGTTGCAAGAATGACAGAAAGGTGTACCCTGAAGAATATCCTGTGCCTCACCTAGTGCCTTTTCTGTGTTAATGTCGATCATAACAATTTCTGAAGCAATACCTGCAACAGTCATTGTGTAAGCGATTGTAGAGCCTACGCTACCAGCTCCAATGATAGTAATCTTGTTCATAATTTGCTCCCTCTTTTCCTATTTTAAAAACGCTTGTAGCATCTTTTTTGGTTTTTGGTAATTTTAATCTTGCAATATCAAACAACTAAAAGCACAGCGTAAATACTTGTGTTTTACTGCAAAAGTTTAAGAAACTATGGTATATAATCCATAATTTCAAGCCGATAAACGAAATAAAAAGCCAGTTAGCTCATTATCTGTCATACTCCTAAAGTATAACACATCGAGCAACAAAAATCACTACTTTTCTACAAATTAATAATTATTTTTTTACAAAGTCAGATTTACTAAAACTATACATTAACTTTTGCGAATATATTTTAAAGCATAATAATTATACAACGTATCAATCACACTCTCAATCAAAAACATTTTCCAAATCATCTTTGCTATACACTTAAATAAAAATAAAAATAAAAGTATTGAAAAAAAAGCAATAAAACATTATAATTTTATTGTATATTCAAACTTTAGAGGGTGTATGATAATGAAAAAAATTTGTAACTATTTATACAAAAAAATTATCCTTAGTTTTGCTGGTTTTTTCAATAAAATTTATCAAAAGTTCTACTTTAAAAAATTAAGACGCAAGTTAAAAAATCACGATTTTTCGTTATTTTCTCCAAACTGTTACGCTGGAATAATATACCATAGATTAGGAATGTCATTTTCTTCTCCAACTATTAATATGTTTTTTCCAATTAAAAAACAGTATTTAAAGTTTGTTTCAAACATAGAGTATTATGTTAATCAGGAGCTTAGATTTATAGATGACCCACAATACCCTACTCCAGTCGCTTATTTAGATGATGTAAAGCTAGTATTTAATCATTATAAAACTGCTGAAGAGGCTGAAACCTCTTGGAACAGAAGAAAAAAACGTATAAACTATAATAATATTTTTATTATCTTTGATGATATTGCAGATGCTGATTATAACGATTTAATAGAATTTAATAAGATAAAGTGTAACGGAAAGGTTATTTTATCAGCACACAATTATGAAAATCTCCATAACCTAGTACAAATTTCAAAATATAAAAAAACCGGAATAATGCAGCCTTATTTAATGGATAAAAATATTTGGACTGGTAAAAATCCTGCTGACAAAGATTTTGATTTTGTTAAATGGTTAAATTCCGGACAACTATAAAAGCTTCAACTATTATTTTTATCAACAACAAGCAAAGCTACATATATTATACCTGTGATATAATATATGTAGCTTTATTCCTATATGTAAATTCTTGTCTATGCAACTTTTATACTAGGGAGTATCTAATACTAAACTCTATTAAAAAGTAGATTTCTTTACGGCAGATTTTGCACCACACTTCATACTGCGTCCTCGCAAGGCGATAGCCTTGCTGTGGTACGATATTCGTCAGATAAAAAATCCGCTCGAAAATCTTATCTACTGTTTAGAACTGAAATAGTATTAAAACAGAAAAACGACTGAATATTTCGCTAATACGAGGCAAGTTTGAGCGAAAAAACGGAGAAATAGACAGTTGTTTTGAGTTTCCAGATACAACCTAGGGCTTGTTTAAAAAAGAAAAAATTTTGGATTTTTGTTACAAATCGAATGATTTCAACGCAGAAAGCACCGCTTTCGGAACAAAATAGACTTTTCAAACACCCCCTAGTATTACTCTAAACTTTAAGCAAAACGTTTTCTGATGCCAAAATAAAAACAATTTCTCCATCTATAACATATCCTCACTTTGTTCAACCTCGGTATCAAATGGTATTGTAAATACAGGATGCACAGACAAACTATTTTCTGCACGATCAGAGCCTTGTTCATCCCCTATCACCCAAAAGCTATCATAATTCCAAAGATATGCCGACCTTAACCATTGTCTATCAGACGATATAAATTTATCTATATTTTCTGTTTTTTCGCCTTCTTCTGTCGCCATTGTACTTCTTATGCCACATTCACTGGCAGATAACAAGAAAATTTTTCTATTTATAAATTCAGTTTCCCTTTTACTGATACTACCATTTAATGTGTCGTACGCAGTTACCTCTATCTTGGTATTAACTATAATATCCTTCATAGTATTTGAAAATTTATTTATAAATGAGTTATTCAAATAATAATCAAGATCGCTATCGGGATAATAATTAATTTTATACTTATTATTCATAGGCATTTTATCCTCCAAAGGCTTTTCACGCATCAGCAAGGTATTATTATTATAATTATTAGTTATTACAAAATAAGGGATATACTCATCATTTTCTCTTATATAAACTTTGCAATTTTGACTATTTTCAGCTATTTCTCCTACTATTTCAGGGGTAATAGACTCTTCTGTTTTTCCAAAGCTACAAGAGGTAAACACACATAACATTACAACAGCAAATAATGCAATAATTAACACTTTTCTCATTATCTAACCTCCCCACTTAATTTAATTACTCCAATTTAGCTCCATTACATCATAAAAAACTTATATAAATTACTTATCTATAATATATTATATCATCAACGAGAAGTTAGACAATAAGTTGGTACAAAAAGATTATTTTAATAATACGATTTTTCTTGACTTAAATATAGTTTATGTTTAGAATATGTTTAAACTATATTTTGTTATAATTATACCGTATTACTACTACGATATTCTGTAACTATAAAATAAATTAAGGAGTTTTAATATGAGCATTGAATTTGTAAAAATCGACGGTGGCGTTTGTGCTGCTAAGGGTTTTTCTGCAAATGGTTTAAACTGTGGAATTAATCCAAATAAAGCTAAAAACGACCTTTGCCTTATATACAGCGACAAGCCTTGTAACACAGCAGCTGTATATACACAGAACAAGGTAAAGGGTGCACCTATTATCGTAACAAAGAAAAATTTAGAAAAAACAGGTGGTATATCACAGGCTGTAATTGCTAATTCAAAAAATGCCAACACCTGCAACGCAGATGGCGAGGAAAAGGCTACAAGAATGTGTCAACTTGCAGCTGAAGCCTTAAACCTAAAGCCAGAAGAGGTTGTTGTAGCTTCAACGGGTGTTATTGGTGAGATTTTACCTATTGAGCCTATTGAAAATCATATAAAAGCGCTTGCAGACGGTCTTTCATACACAGGTAATGAAAAGGCTGCAACAGCTATTATGACAACTGACACTGTAAAAAAAGAGGTTGCTGTACAGTTTGAGCTTAACGGTGTAAAATGTACTGTCGGTGGTATGGCTAAGGGCAGTGGTATGATCCACCCTAATATGGCTACAACACTAAATTTTGTTACAACAGACCTCGCTATTTCAACCGAGCTTCTACAAAAAGCTTTAAGTGAGATTGTAAAGGTTACATACAACTGTTTAAGCATTGACGGTGACACTTCAACAAATGATATGATTTCTGTAATGGCTAACGGTATGGCTGAAAATACAGAAATAACAGAAGAAAACGCAGATTATGAGGTATTCAAAAAAGCTCTTTATGAGGTTCTTATGAATATGACAAAAATGCTCGCTAAAGATGGTGAGGGTGCAACAAGAATGATAGAATGTACCTGTGCAGGCTCACCAGACCTAGACACTTCTATTATAGTAGCAAAGAGCGTTATACGTTCACCACTGTTTAAATGTGCAATTTTTGGCAGTGATGCAAACTGGGGACGTATCTTGTGTGCAATAGGCTACGCTGAGGCTGATTTTGATATCACAAAGGTAGATGTTGATATACGTTCAGCTAAAGGCACAATAGCAGTGTGCCGTAATGGTTCAGGTGTAAAATTCTCAGAGGATGAGGCTAAAACAATTTTGCTTGAAGATGAAATTTATGTTGACATAAATCTAAATTCAGGCACAGCTACAGCTAAAGCGTGGGGTTGCGACCTTACATATGATTATGTAAAAATCAACGGAGATTATAGATCTTAACCATATTATTCCACCTAAACCAAATACAATAGAACCGTAGGATTGTGTTCATTAACTTTACAAAAATACCATTTAATAGAGTGTTTTCCAATAAAATCAAAGCTTATCATAGAGTTGCTACTCACTATGATAAGCTTGTTTCAGCTTTTCTTGCTTTTGTTTATATTGCTTCTATAGTGGGTTTTCTAAACCTAAATTAAAACAACAAATTGAACACTTTTTATAATAAAGCTCGGCTTTTCTAAGTCGGCTTAATTTCAAACCCGCACGGACATATAACGGTGTCAAGGTCGCCGTAAGGCGAGGCGTAGCCGATACCTTGACACTGTTAGATGTTTGTGCTAACTGAAGCGTAGATTTTGTCTAAGGCAACACCGTATAATGATGGTAGATGGTAAAATGAAATCGGACAGTAAAAACAAAAGAAAAGTCATAGTGAATATGGTATAATTAAAGTGCTAACAAAAACATAACCAAAGGAGATTCACTATGACTTTAGACCATTATACCACAGGAAGAAAAA
>JAXJQK010000250.1:0-7849 GCA_036311185.1 Acutalibacteraceae bacterium
AAAGCTCCCAGATAGTCTGACTACTATTGAGTATGGTGCATTTAAGAACTGTCGTTTAACCAGTATAACAATCCCAAATGGTGTAAAAACTATTAGTGACAGTGCGTTTTATTCTTGCATGCATTTAACCAGCATAACAATTCCAAGTAGTGTAAAAACTATTGGTAATCAGGCATTTATTGCTTGCAGTAAACTTAGTGATGTATATTACACAGGTAGTGAAGGTGCTTGGGAGGATATAACAATAGATAGGGGTAATAACGACCTTATAAATGCAACTATACATTTTAATTACAGCAAGCCGATAGCTGGAGATGTAACTGGTAACGGTGAGGTTGCAGTAAATGATGTTATTTATGTGCTTAAACATATAGTTGGCAATGTGGAATTAACAGAGGAACAGTTTGCAAAAGCTGATTTAAGTGGCGACAGTAAAATAACAATAGTAGATGCAATTATGGTTCAAAGACTTGTTCTTGATATGGTTTAAAAGCTATAAATAAAATTTAAAGCTACCACTCATTTTGGGTGGTAGCTTTTTAGCTACAATAAGCAATATACTCGTTTTTCCATTTTCGACAAATAATATTGACAAAAAGTGAATATATGCTAAAATAAATTTAATAGAATTAGTACGAAAAGTAAGATTAGATAGGAGATGATATCAGTATATTAATAACTTTTTCAACAAATTTACACAAAAAATATTTTTATGGAGGTAGCAAATGAAAAAAATAATTTCAATTTTATTAATCTTTACAATGGTTTTGAGTATAACAGCTTCAATTCCATTCAGTGCATTAGCTACAACAACAGATAAGGTTCAAAGTGGACTTACATATACAGATGAATATGGTGAATGGACATATGAATTTACAGAGGATGGTAATGGTTGCAAAATTACAAGTTATGACGAAAGTATGATTGAAATTAAAATACCAAGTGAAATAGATGGTATTCCTGTGACAGAAATAGGTGATGAGGCATTTAAATTTTGCAGAGAGTTGATTAGCGTAATAATTCCTGATAGTGTTGCTATTATTGGTGATTCTGCGTTTTTTTTGTGCGAAAACTTAACTAGCATAACAATCCCCGACAGTGTTACTACTATTAGTTACTATGCGTTTGGTAATTGTGCTAGATTGAATAGTATAACAATTCCTAATAGTGTTACTACTATTGGTGATTATGCATTTGCTTGGTGTAGTAATTTAACTAATGTAACAATTTCTGATAATCTTAATACAATTCCCAAATTTGCATTTTGGAATTGTATTAACTTAACTAGTATAACAATTCCATATAGTGTTACCTCCATTGAATATGCAACGTTTTATGGTTGTATTGAATTAACAAGTATAATAATACCAAACAGTGTTACTCGTATTAGCAATGATTCGTTTTATAATTGTGTTAAGCTCAGTGATATATATTACACAGGAAGTAAGAGTGAGTGGAATAGCATATCAATAGGTAGTAATGCTGGTACTGGTGATTATGATTACTTTAAAAAAGCGAATATTCATTTTAATTATGTATTACCAAAAGCAGGTGACATAAGTGGTGATGGTGAAATTTCTATAATTGACGTTATATATTTGCTTAAATATATAAATGGTGGTATAGAGTTAACCGAAGAACAGCTTGTAAATGCAGATCTAAACAACGATAGCGAATTTACAATAGTAGATGTAATTCTAATTCAAAAAATTATTATAGTATAATTTTCTAGCTACCACTCATTTGGGTGGTAGCTTTTTATGTGAAATTATAGAAGTTTTCTTAATTTCAATACACAAAAAAACACACCTGCAAAAGCAAGTGTGTTTTTTTTGATAGTTATATTAGGGCGTATCTGAAAACAGAGAAATGACTGAATATTTCGATAATACGAGGTGAGTTCGAGAGAAAAAACGGAGAAATACTGACGTATTTCGAGTATTTTTCAAGAAGAAATCACCCGTATTAGTAGAAATAGACAGTTGTTTTGAGTTTTCAGATACGCCCTAGAGCTTTATCTTAATAATATTGCTCATTTAAATATATTATTAAGAATTAAGAATAGCTTTTAGAAGAATAATTACATCGGTTACTCTTACGTCACCGTCATTATTTAAATCTGCAACTGCAACCTGTTCCTCTGTTAGATCGATACCACCAACTATATACTTCATTATATAAAGAGCATCTCTTACAGAAAGTTGACCATCGTTATCTATATCGCCTGATTTTCTTACTACATAATCATAATGAACAGTGGCATTTCTAAGAGCGTCATTGCCGTTATAGAAATCACTTATTGTTACATTGCTCCATTCACTTTCGCTACCTGTGTAATATACATCGGTAAGGTTACTACAACCACTAAATGCATGCTCCTTAATATCAGTAAGACTCTTAGGAAGTACTATACTAGTTAGGCTAGTGCAGTTATTAAATACACTTCTTTCGATAGTAGTAACACCTTCAGGGATTGTTATACTAGTTAGACTGCTACAACCTAAAAATACAGACTCATAAATAGTAGTAGTACTATCTGGGATTATTATATTATCTAGACTACTGCAATTATAAAATGTATAAGGATTAATAGTTGTAAGATTTTTAGAAAGTGTTACATCTGTTAAATTAGTGCAACCTGTAAATATATACCAACCAGTGCTAGTAACACTATCAGGAAGTGTTATGCTAGTTAGGCTAGTGCAATTTTCAAATGCATAATTCTCAATAGTAGCAAGGTTATTAGAAAGTTTTATATCAGTTAAGTTACTACATCCAGAGAATGCTACATAGCCAATATTAGTAACGCTATCTGGTATTGTTATGCTCTTTAGATTAGTACATCCATTAAATGTATACATAGGAAGATTAGTAATATTATTAGAAAGTTTTACACTGCTTAAATTACTACATCTATAAAATAAGCCATCACCAATAGTAGTAACGCTATCTGGTATTGTTACGTTTGTTAGATTAATACAATCAACAAAAGCCTGCTGATCAATAGATGTAAGATTGTTAGAAAGCTGTATACTGGTTAAAGCACTACGATTAAATGTGTATTTACCAATGGTTTTAACGCTATCAGGGATTGTTATACTAGTTAAACTGTTACAATTAGAAAATACAGAATCACCAATTTTTGTAACAGTATTAGGAATTGTTATGCTAGTTAAATTTTCACAATAACAAAATGTATAATTCTCAATAGTTGTAATATTATTAGGAAGTGTTATGCTTTTTAGGCCACCACAGCCATAGAATGCAGAATCACCAATAGATGTAACACTATTAGGAATTTGGATACTACTTAATCTACTACAATAATAAAATGCATTATTGCCAATAGTTGTAACACTGTTAGGGAGTGTTATATTAGTTAAATTGTAACAACAATAAAATGCTTTATTACCAATAGATGTAACACTATAAGGAATTGTTATACTAGTAAAATTACAGTAGGCAAATGCATTATCACCGATAGATGTAACAGTATCAGGAACTGTATAACTCTCAGATGACTGTCCTGCAGGATAATTAATTAATTCAGTTTTTGTTTTGTTGAATAATATACCATCTACTGAAGAGTAATTTTTGTTATTTGATGAAACATTTATATCTGTAAGAGCAATACAATCACTCAATGCAGAAGGATTAATAGTAGTAACAGTATCAGAGATTGTTACATTTTTTAAATTAGTACAAGAGATAAATACACTTTCACAAATAGTTGTTACACCATTTGGTATTTCTACACTTGTTAAACCTTTACAACCAGCAAATGCATAATTTCCAATTGTAGTAACAGTGTTAGGAATTGTTATACTTGTTAGACTACTACAACTACTAAAAAAACCATCTGGAATAGTAGTTATATTATTAGAAAGTGATATATTTGATAAATTACTACAACCTGTAAAAGCATAACCACCAATAGTAGTAACACTATCAGGAATTGTTATACTTTCTAGATTAGTACAAAGATAAAATACACGTTGACCAATAGTAGTAACGCTATTTGGAATTGTTATATTGGTTAGACTACTACAACTATCAAATGTATAATCACCAATAGTAGTAACTTTATTAGGAATTACTACATTGTTTAGATTACTACAATCACTAAATACATAATCACCCATAGTAGTGATACTGTTTGGAAGTGTTATGCTAGTCAAGCTAGTACAGCTATTAAATGCATAATTACCTATACTGGTAACACTGTTTGGAATTGTTATGCTAGTTAGATTTTTACAATAACTAAACATAGAATTAGAAATTGCAGTAACACCATATGAAATTGTTACGCTAGTTAGATTACTACAATTATAAAATGCATTATTAGCAATAGTAGTTATACTACCTGGAATTTTTAAGCTAGTTAAATTACCATATCTAAATGAATAGTCACTTATTTCGGTAACAGGAACACCATCTATTTCACTTGGTATTTCAATATCTGTCATACTTTTGTCATAGCCTGTAATTTTGTATCCATCACCACTATCTGTTAATTCGTATGTCCATTCACCATATTGGTCAGTATATGTAAGACCACTTTCAACATTGTCTGTTGTTGCCGCTGAAGCACTGAATGGAATTGAAGCTGTTATGCACAAAACCATTGCCATTGTTAATAAAACTGAAATTATTTTTTTCATTTTCTGCCTCCATAAAAAATATTTTTTGCGTAAATTCTTTTTAAGCTATTACTTCATTGGCAACATCTCCTATCTAATCTTACTTTCGCCCTAATTCTATTAAATTTATTTTAGCATATATTACCTCTATGTCAATAATTTTATCAAAAATCGAACAAAGAGCTGTATTTAATATTGCAACTAAAAAAGCTACCACCCAAATGAGTGGTAGCTCGGAAATTAAATTTTATTTACAGTGATTACACCATTTCAAGAATCATCTTCTGAAGCAAAATTGCATCTATTACTGTTACTTCGCTATCTTTGTTTAAATCTGCATTTGCAAGCTGTTTATCAGTTAAGTCTATACTGCTAATTACATATTTAAGTACAGATATAACATCAGTTATAGAAATCTCACCGTCATTGTTTATATCGCCTGTGTTTGTAGGTGCAGGACTGAAATAAATGTTTATATTTTCAATAACTTCATTGTTATAGCCTATTGTTATGTTATTCCATTCACTTTCGCTACCGTTGTAACATATTTCAGTAAGATTAGAGCACTCATAAAATGCACCAACACCAATACTAGTAAGACTATCAGGTAATATTATATGGCTTAAATTAACGCAATCTATAAATGAATAATCACCAATTGCAGTAACATTTTCTGGAATCATTACTTCAATTAACTTAAATACCAAATTAGCGATAGTTGTAAGATTATTCGAAAGTGTTATATGGGTTAGATTGATACAATTTTCAAAGGTATTGTTACCCATACTATTAACATTATCAGGAAGTATTATGCTGGTTAAACCAGTACATTAAAAAAAATGCATAATCGTCAATAGTTGTAACGCTATCGGGGATAATTATACTGATTAAATCGCTACAACCATAAAATGCATACTCATCAATAGTATTAGGGATTGTTTGAAAAAAGAAAAAGTGCTGGATTTTTGTTCCAAATCGAGGGATTTCGGGGCAAAATAGACAGTGATTTTGATTTTTCAAACAGCCCCTAATACTGCTAGAAATTGTTACATTTTTTATAATATGTCTACAACTATAAAATACACGTTAACCAATTTCTAATACAGGAGTATCATTTATTGAACTAGGTATTTCAACAGTAGACTTATTTCCGTTATAGGATATAATTTTGTAGCTGTTGTCATTATCTGTACATTGATATATCAATGTACCATATTGGTCATAATATACACCATTGTCGATTTCAGTATCTTCTGTTGTTGTGGCTGACGCACTTAATGGAATTGAAGCTATTATGCACAAAACCATTGTAATTGTTAATAAAATTGAAATTATTTTCTTCATATTTTTACCTCCGTAAAAATATTTTTTGTGTAAATTTCTTAAAAAAGTTATTACCTTATTGGCAACATCTACTATATAATCTTATTTTTACTATAGTTATATTGGGAATATTTTATCTGAATTACACATGATTTAAAATGCTATAATTGTTTTATAAAAAAGAACTAACGTTGAAAAGTATCTTTTTGGCGATATTCTTTTAAATTAATTACAATTATATCCTTGTTGACATAAAAAAATTGCAGTGGTAAAATTTAACGGTAATATTTTTATGGGAGTGTTGCATTATGGATAGAATAATTTCAAGTCTTTTGATATATGGTGATATGCCAAAGGATTCTATTTTAATGGGTTTTAGTGAAATATTCTCCAGTTTTAATTCAGGTAATTATTCAGAAAACAAACTAAAGGCTCAGGTATTTAAGCAGATAAAAAATCTTCTTGTATTAGCTACAAGCTATGGTTTTAATAAAAATTTATGGCATAATTATCTTTCATTTATTCTTATAACAAATGAAAATCCTTTTAGTCTTACCTGTGAGAAGGTAGGGGCTAATGATGGTAGTGTAAATTATTTTGCGAAAAATGATTTTTCAGCATTTAAAGAACTGTTTGAATTTGATTTTTCAGAAATAGAAACAGCACTTGGTATTGATTGCTTTTCAAGAATTTCAGATTATAAAGCAATTGAAAAGAAAGAGCTTATGTACAATAAAAACGTAAGTGAAAAGGTTCAGGCTTTAACTGCAAAGCTTGAAGCAACTAATACAGTAGATGAGTTTTTTGATGTTGTTACAGGCTTTTATAAGGCGTATGGTGTTGGTATGTTCGGACTTAACAAAGCATTCAGAATTGCAGGTAGTGATAATTATGATGTTAAGTTTAAGGCTATCAATAATATGGATAAGGTTATGCTTTGCGATTTAATCGGTTACGAGAAGCAAAAGCAAATGTTGGTAGAAAATACAAAAGCCTTTGTAGAGGGCAGAAGAGCCAATAATGCACTATTATTTGGCGACAGTGGTACAGGCAAGTCAACAAGTATAAAAGCTATTGTAAATGAGTTCTATCCTGATGGTTTACGTATGATAGAAATTTATAAACATCAATTTAAAGACCTTTCAAATGTTATTGCTCAGATAAAGAACAGAAATTATAAATTTATAATATATATGGACGATCTTTCATTTGAGGAATTTGAGATTGAGTATAAATTCCTTAAAGCTGTAATTGAGGGTGGAGTAGAAACAAAGCCTGATAATATACTTATTTATGCAACATCTAACAGACGTCACCTAATAAAAGAAAACTGGAAGGATAAAAATGATATGGAATTTAGCGGTGGTTTGCATCGTTCAGACACTATAGAAGAAAAAATGTCCTTGGTAAATCGTTTTGGATGTATGATTAACTATTCAAAACCAACTCGTGACCAATATCTTGATATTGTTACTCAATTGGCGAAAAAAGAGAATATTAATATAGATGAAGAAAAGCTTATTGCTGGTGCAAAACAATGGGAGATGTACCACGGAGGTATTTCAGGTAGAACAGCACAGCAATATATAAACCATCTTATGGGAGTTATAACTGAATAATATTTATATATATTTATAGAGAAAACAATACTTTCTTGATATTTACTGTGTATCAAGAAAGTATTGTTTTTTTCTTTTAAGAAGTTTCCGGTTTATGGAAAAATTTTACTAATAATAATTTTAACTTTCAAAAGGTCCTTAATTGCAATAAGAAATCGGACAGTTTACAAATTGTTCACAAATCCAGAAAACAAGTCATTTGAAGATGAATAATCAAAGATTTTTCTAGGTAGATTATTAATCCAATCCTGTACTTTTAATATAGCT
>JAXJQK010000251.1:0-6826 GCA_036311185.1 Acutalibacteraceae bacterium
GTAAACGCTAGATGGTTAGGCGGTATGATGACTAACTTCACAACAATTCAGAGAAGAATTAACAGACTAAAGCAGCTTCGTGCAATGGAAGAGGATGGAACATTTGATCTTCTACCAAAGAAAGAAGTTATCAAGCTAAACCTTGAGATTGAAAAGCTAGAGAAGTTTATGGGTGGTATCAAAGAGATGAAGGAGATGCCAGGTGCATTGTTCATCGTTGACCCACGCAAGGAGAGAATTGCTGTAGCAGAGGCTAAGAAGCTAGGTATTCCAATAGTAGCTATCGTTGACACAAACTGTGATCCAGACGAGATTGACTACGTAATTCCTGGTAATGACGATGCTATTCGTGCAGTAAAGCTAATCGCAGGCACAATTGCTAACGCTATCATCGAAGGTAACGAGGGTAAAATGGGTGCTGCAGCTGTTGAGGAAGTAGCAGAAGAGGCTACAGAAGAGGCTGCTGAATAATTAAATTATAAAATTTTGTTTACAGGGTAGGTTAATTTCTGCCCTGTAAATTGATATATGAAAAAATAAGAGAGGATTGATATAAATGGCATTTACAGCTAAAGACGTTAAAGCACTAAGAGAGAAAACAGGTTGCGGTATGATGGACTGTAAAAAGGCTCTTACAGAGGCTAACGGAGATATGGATAAAGCAGTTGACTATCTAAGAGAGCAGGGTCTTGCAAAGCAGGAGAAGAAGAGCGGTAGAATTGCAGCTGAAGGTATTGCTTTTGCTAAGACAAATGCTGACAATACAGTAGGTGTAGTAATCGAAGTAAACTCAGAGACAGACTTCGTTGCTAAGAACGCAGATTTCCAGGCATTTGTAGAGGTATGTGCTGATACAGTTATCGAGCAGAATCCAGCAGATGTTGAGGCTCTACTAGCTTGTACACCAGCTGGTGCAGCTGATACAGTTGACGCTATGCTAAAGGAGAAGGTTCTAACAATTGGTGAGAACATTCAGATTCGTAGATTTGCTAGATTTACAGGTTCAACTGTTGCTTATGTTCACGCTGGTGGTAAGATTGGTGTTATCGTAAACTTCGAGACAAGCGTTGATGCAACTAACGCTGATTTTGTTGCTTACGGCAAGGACGTTGCTATGCAGATCGCAGCTCTTAATACACAGTACCTAGACGAGGCTTCAGTTCCAGCTGAGGTTGTTGAGCACGAGAAGGAAATTATGGTTGCTCAGATGAAGCAGGATCCTAAGATGGCTAACAAGCCAGAGCAGGTTCTAGCTAAAATCGTTGAGGGTAAAGTTGGCAAGTTCTATAAGGAAAACTGCCTTGTTGAGCAGGAGTTCGTTAAGGACAACTCAATGACAGTTGGTAAGTACACTGAGTCTGTTGCTAAGAACCTTGGTGGAGACATTAAGATCGTTAGCTTTGTTCGTTACGAGAAGGGCGAAGGCATCGAGAAGCGTGAAGACAACTTTGCAGATGAAGTTGCAAGCATGGTAAAATAATTTTATAATAAATTATACAAACAGCGTTTAACCACTGGTTGAACGCTGTTTGTGTTAGTATTGACATAGATAAAATAGAAAAATATGGCATAATATTGACAAAAATGTGATTTTATATTAGAATATATATGTGAGTAAGCTGAACGACTGCGGGCTACAAAGCCGAAAGGCTGTACCCGAGGAAAGTCCGAGCTCCACAGGGCAAGAATAACGGCTAACGGCCGCCGGGGGCGACCCTAGGGAAAGTGCAACAGAGATATACCGCCAGATTTTTCTGGTAAGGGTGGAAAGGCGAGGTAAGAGCTCACCGGCATTAAGGGAACTTAATGGCCCTGTAAACCCTATTCGGAGCAACACCGTGGTAAAAGACATTATACATCGGCCCGATGTGTCTTAGGAGGTGGCATTGAGCAGTTACGGTAACGAACTGCCAAGATAGATGGTCGTTCACGACAGAACTCGGCTTATAGGCTTAGTCACACTTATATGAATATATTTGATTTTGGTTTATACCAAAGCAGAGTAAGCTCTCACCCTAAGTGCTAGGTGAGAGCTTTGCTTTTCTAGAATTTGTAGTTATATTTTTACAGTAAGTTATTTATGATAAAGATTTATTAATTAAGGAAAATAAATTTCAAGAATAGGTAACACTATATTTATATCAGATTTTAGAACTCTTTTGAAAACTCAAAGCAACTATATATTTTGGCTGTTTTTTTCTGTTTTCATTATAATTGATAGAATTCAATCTGATATTATTTTGAATAAAATAAGGTGATCTTTAATGAAAAGAACAAAAAAGTATATTGACAAGAATAATAAAAACACTGAAAAAACTGCTACAGATAACAAGTGGGTAAGTACAGGTGTAAATCCTTACGATAACCGTGAGCGTCGTGATGGACCGGGTGGAGAAAACTCAAAAAGTAGATAAAATTTGTTTTCAAAAAACAAGTGGCAGAAGATTGCTCGTCTTCTGCCACTCTTTTTTATAACAATTAGAATGTAATTGTAGTATCTGTTAATACTTTCTTGTATGTTCCAAGACCATATGTATTTTCGTAACCTATCTGATGTCTCATCAAAATAATTACGTCAGTAACACTAACTGTCTCATCTGCATTAACATCAGCTGTTAATAACTGTGTTTGTGTAAATGTTGTACCACCAAGAATAGCCTTTTGTACTGATAGTACGTCTAAAAGTGTAATTGCACCATCATTGTTTACATCACCAAGGAATACTGTTGTGTATGTATCATCTACTGGTGGATCTGTTGGTGGGTTTGTTGGTGGTATAATAACAGGTGACCAAGCCTCCCAGTTGTTGCCTGATGAGAACTTGTGTGACTCACCTGAAAGCTGTAGACCAGGCTGCATTTCTGCAGGATATCTGTTAGCTGATGAAGCACCTGCGTTAAAGATTACTCTTGTTTCGCTACCCCATAGCTTTTCAGGAACCTCAACTTCATACAAACCAAGGCTTGAGTTGAATGTCATAGCCTGACCAGGCCAAGCAGAATTTTCTATTACACTTGAACCACTCTCATCATAAATATAGGCATTAACTGATGACCAGTTGTATGATGTGTTGTCGAAGTAAACGTTTATTGTAGCATTAGGGTCTTTCTTTTTATAAACATAAGTCTTAGTAACTGTATCTTCAGCGTTAGAAGCTGTTACCTGTACAGAAACCTGACCACCCTCAACTGTGTTTTCACCAATCTTGAATGTGCCACCGTTCTTAACTGTAAATGGTGTACCACCATCAACTGTTACAGAAGCTGAATCTGCACCCTTTAGTGCTAGTGTTAGTGTACAAGAACCCTCGAAAGAGTTTGAACCTGTTGAGCTCTTTAATGCAACTGAAATAGATGACTGAGGACCCTCAATCAGGATTGTACCGTTAGCACCTGTGTTAAATGAAACCTTACCGCCTGAAACAGTTGCTGTTGAATTGTCGTAAGCATTTGTAACTACTGTACCATCAGACCATACAGAAGAAACATTTACTGACATTGTTGTGTTAGCAGGAGCAAATAGTGTAGCTACAACTGAATCCTGAACCTCACCGTCGTCATATGTTCTTGCAAATGTATAACCTGAGCTTGAGTTGTAACCTGAAATTGTCTGATGCTGACCAGCACCTACTGCAATATGGTTGTTACGGAATGAACCAACCTTTTGCCAGTGAGCAAGAACACCTGCATCTGCATTACTCCAGTTCATAAAGCTTCTGAACTGGTGACCAGCACCTGGGTCAACACCAGCAAAGCTGCTGTTTACAAGCGGTCTGTTTGTTTCGTCACCATAGTAAATCTGAACACCACCAGGGATCATAAGTAGGAATGAACCTGCATATTTTCTGTCGCCCTGAGCAAGTGTTGTATCGTGAGAAGCAATATAGCTTAGTACATTGAAGTCAGGGTCGTTGTTGATTGAGTTAGCATATCTTGAGTAAACACTATCAACTGAACCTGCTGATGGAATATTACTGCTGTTTACAGCAGGAGCAAACTCAAAGTTAATCATTGAGTCAAATCCACCCTGTGTATAGTAGTAGCTCTTTTCAGCCTTATGACCGAAGCACTCACCTGTCATCCAGAACTCTTCATCATCAAGAGCCTTGTCTGGGTTTGCAGCTTTCCAGTCTTTAAGAGCTGCAACGCACTTGTCTTTTAGTGCCTTCCAAGTGTCTATTTCAACGTGCTTAGCTGTGTCACAACGGAAACCGTCTACACCGTACTCACGAACCCACTCAGCTAGCCAATCTGAAATATAGCCTGATACTGTGTTAGAATTACCATACTTAGCAACCTTTGCATTATATGTGCCTTCTTTTGTCCACTTTGTTTTTAGAATATTTGGAATAGATACAGAGCTTTTTGAGCCTGTCTTAAAGTCAGGTAGACCAGCAAGAGAACCCTCTATGTCACCACTACCCTGTGTATAGCCAGGTAGACCACATCTTAGCCAATCAGAACCCCACCAGTTGCCCCATACAGAAGCACTTGCATTATAATTGATATAGCTGTGGTAGTCTGTGTTATTTACATTGCTGTGAGCATAGTAGTAGTTTTCCCAACCACTCTTAACCTCACCAAAGTTGTACTCAGCCATATCCTTTAGTGTGTTATAACCTGAGTGGTTCATAACTATATCAAGAACAATACGAATACCATGCTCGTGAGCTGTGTCAACTAATTTTTTAAATTCTTCCTTTGTACCGAAGTTTTTGTCAGTCTCGGTATAGTCAAGAACATAGTAACCGTGATATGAATAGTGAGCAAAGCTGTTGCCGTCACAGCCTACACAATAGCCGTGAATCTGCTCATAAGGAGCTGACAACCAGATAGCATTAACACCAAGATCTGTAAAGTAACCATCTTCGATCTTCTTTGTAATACCTGCAAAGTCACCACCCTGGAATGCAGCGTAGTTGTCGTAGTTTGCTACTGTACCACTTTTAGTTAAGCCTCTTCCATAAGAATGGTCGTTGCTTGTGTTACCGTTGTAGAAACGGTCAGTAAGTAGGAAATACACTGTGGCATTGTCCCATGAGAAAGCTGGAGCGTTTGCACTGCTCTTTGCTGCAACCTTAGTTGCTGAACTTTCTACTTTGTTGTTTGTTACGGCAGAAACGCTTGATGCTGTTGTAGCTGTAATGGTAGATGCCATAGCTGCTGTAAGAGCAATAGAAAGCAATTTCTTGCCGAAACGGAATTTCTCATTCATCCTATAAAACCTCTCTTTCATAAATAAGTGCCATATAATGCATACTTTTTTGGTACACATCTACACTATAATAATTATAACAATTCTTGAAAATTTTGTATATTAATAGAATTAACAAATAATAACTTAAAAAAATGTACAATAGTTATATTAAATTTTTACAAGATTTTTCTGTTTGTCAATATGATATAATTAATATAATTTAGTGGATAAATTTGGTTATTTTATAACAAAAACTGTGTTAACATTGGCTGTATAGCAGTATTAACACAGTTTTAATATTTAATATTACTTACCAATAACCAAGTATATGTTGCATAGCAAGACTTACAGTAGCTATCATAGCCCAACAGCAAAAGCCCATTGCAATAGGCTTACCTCCTTTTTTTACAAGGTTTACTATATTTGTATTAAGACCAATTGCACACATAGCCATAGCAATAAAGAATTTAGCTAACAACTTTGCTATTTTTACAAAATTCGCATTATATATTTCTGTAAAACCACTTTCAGGTAAAAGTGCAACCGCAGTTGTTATAAGAGATGCACATACAAAATAAATTATAAACCAAGGGAAAATTTTCTTCATATATACTGTTGTTCCCTTTTCGCCCTGTTTTTTAGCCTGTAAGGTTCTTAACAAAGCCAATACAAGTGTTATAGGGATAATAGCAAGTGTACGTGTAAGCTTTACTGTAGTAGCCTGTGCAAGTACAAGTCCATTTGTACCCTTCATACTATCCCATGCAGAAGCGGCTGCTGTCACAGATGATGTATCGTTTATTGCTGTGCCTGCAAATAATGAAAATCCGTAGTCGGTTAAGCCTATTATATTTCCAATAGTAGGAAATATAAGTGCAGCTATAACATTGAATAGAAATATTACAGAAATTGCCTGTGCAATATCTTCATCATCTGAGTCTATTACTGGTGCAGTAGCTGCAATAGCAGAGCCACCACAGATTGATGAACCAACACCAACCAATATAGAAACCTTTTTATCTACCTTTAATAGCTTACACATTATAGAAGCAACAATAAGAGAAGTAGCAATTGTTGATACTATAATTGGTAAACTTTTACCACCAACAGACAATACGGTTTTTATGTTAAGTGTAAAGCCTAATATAATTACAGCCCATTGTAGTATCTTTTTTGATGTAAATGTAATGCCTGATTTGATTTTTTCATTTACTGCGAGCTTTGGACATATCAGCGTTATAATCATACCAAATATTATTGAAAAAACAGGTGCACCTATAACCTCAAAAGAAAATTCTCCTATGCTTAATCCAGCAAGAAAAGTAGAAATTCCTGCAATTATTGCACAGATAATAATTCCTATTGAGTTCTTTTTTATAAATTCCATTTTATCTTCCTCCAACTTTATATAATGTATTTATTTTACTAAAATATAGCGTTATTTTCAATACCTTTTATTATTAAGTGATACACTTACTTATAATTCTCTTTTTTATTCAACAAAATAGTTAAAAATTGCTTTTTACTATTGCCAAGTATAAATGATTGAGTTATAATATAATCTGTATTTGTATTTAATTTTTGACAGCTGTCAAGGAGGATTAGAAAAATGGAAAGAACAGAACAACTA
>JAXJQK010000252.1:0-10148 GCA_036311185.1 Acutalibacteraceae bacterium
GGACGAAGTGAAATAACCATATTACGGTAATCTATTGGGTTACCTAAGCTGTAAATACAAGAAACACTTGCTACTATTATAACATCTCGTCTTTCAGACAATGCAAGTGTAGCACTATGGCGTAGCTTGTCTATTTCGTCATTAATTGAGCTATCCTTTTCAATATAGGTATCGGTATGTGCTATATATGCCTCTGGTTGATAATAATCATAGTACGAAACAAAATACTCAACAGCATTTTCTGGAAAAAACTCCTTAAACTCACTACAAAGCTGTGCCGCCAAGGTTTTATTATGAGCAAGCACAAGTGTAGGACGATTTTCTCTCGCTATAATATTAGCCATAGTAAATGTTTTACCCGAGCCTGTTACACCAAGCAAAGTTTGTTCCTTGTTACCTTGTTCAAGTGATTTACATATTGTATCAATAGCCTGTGGCTGGTCGCCTGTTGGTTGATATTCAGAATGTAATTTAAAATCCATAATATCTCCTTATAAACAAAATTCATCCATAAAGCCTGATTCCTTTAACGAAACATAATCATCGTCAGCAACTATAACGTGGTCAAGCAATACTACATCAATAAGCCTTAAAGCCTGATATACTTTTTTAGTAGTAACTATATCTGCATTAGACGGTAAAGCAAGACCACTTGGGTGATTATGTGCAAGCACAGCAAATTTCGCATTATATAGCACTGCAAGCTCAATTACCTTACGCACATAAACCTCACAGGCTGAAACTGAGCCCTTGTTTACAACTCCACAAAATACTTCTTTATATTTGCTGTCTAAAAGTAATAGTACTACAGCCTCGTAATCTCTGCCTACGAATTTATGCTTTAGCTTTTCTCCTATGTTATCTATATCAATTATTTTTTCACTATTATTATGCTTATCCTCCATATACATTCTGCATATTTGAGGAATAAGTTTTAAATAAATAGCACAGTTTTCGCTTATACCCTGTTCTTTAAGCTTATCAATAGGTGCATCAAATACAGCTGAAAGCGAACCAAAGCTGTCTATAAGCTTATGTGCAATTGGATTTGTGTCTTTGCGTGGAATTGCATAATACAGCATAAGCTCAAGTATCTCGTGAGTTTCTAAACCATCGAAGCTATTATCCAAAAACTTTTTTCGCAGTCTGTTCCTATGCCCGTTATGTGGATGATCAGCCATATTAACACCTCCCCATTAGATTACATACATTTTTGATTATAATACAGACTAAAACAAATTAAAAGCAGAAAACAAAAAAATTTAATTTTTTTACAATAAATACAATAAAAATCTTTTAAGAATAAAATTTTATACATCACACATAATATCTTTAAGGAGTGATTTTCTGTGAACAGTGATACTATCAATTTATTAAAGGAATGTAATGCAGGCTGTAAAAGTGCTACAAACAGTATGGAGCAAGTATTGGGCTACGTACAAGATTCTAAGCTGAAAGATATTATTAATGACTATAACCAAAAGCATATAAAGCTAGGCGATGAATGTCATAACCTGCTAAACAAATACGGTAGCAATGAAAAGGACCCTCAAACTATGGCTAAGGCTATGAGCTTTATTTCTACCGAGATAAAAATGATGACAGATAATAAAACAAAAAAAGCTGCAGAAATTATGATGGACGGCTGTAATATGGGAATTAAAAGTGTAAGTGGATATATGAACCAATACTCACACGCTAACTCTGAAAGCGTAACAATGGCTAACAGAATTGTAAAGCTTGAGCAAAGCTTTATGGAAGACTTACGTAGCTTTCTGTAAAAAAAATAAGGACTTGCAGAGTTTAGATATAACCTAAACTTTGCAAGTCTTTTTTGCTAAAATATATTTGTTAATCGCTTTTTCATAGCTAAAACCCAATCCCTTGGTAGCTTGTTAGGGTGTAATATCGTTAAAGCATATGCAATCTCTGTAAGCAAATCACAGTTAAACGACAGCATACTTGAATATCTTATCTTATTACTAGCTACCTTTTCATTAGAGCTATTACTTATATGCTCTACCATAAGGTGCTGTATAAGCATTATTTCGCATAAATAATTTTTTGTTGGGTCATCAAGTCTTATATGTTCAAGCTGATGTATAGCCGACCAATCAAACTGTGCTAAATCACTTGTGTGTAATTTATATCTTTGACTTTTAGGTGTACTGAATATAAATTCAACTAGCACACAAGCTACTATACAGCCTACTGCAACATAAGCTATCTTCAACAAAGCCTCTGGACTTATACAAGCTGACGGGAACAAAACTGCTGACAAAAGCTGAGTTGAAAACGCAACACTTGAAAAAGTACTTTTAGAAGTTAGCAAACAAAGAACAGCAGTAATAAATGCAACAGGTACACGTGCATCAAATGGGAACATTTTTAACATACACATATAAGCAACTGCAACAGCTATTATACCAACTGCACCTGTAATTGTTGATTTAACCCTTTTATCATAAGGTATCGACAAAACTGCCAAAGCTGTAATAGGACAAAGTACCACATCTGATATAGTCAAAAGGTCAGAAAGTGTAGCACATATTGTAACAACAATTGCCATTTGTAATGCATTACGCAAATTATACGATGTTAGGGTAAATCTTTTCTTTAATACTGATACTCTAAATTTAACAGCCTCTTTAACACTTGTTTTTATTACAGGCTTACCTCTGTACTTTAAGTAGCTTGATAATGTTAATATGTACTTCTTCCATAGTGATGATAATTGAGGATTGCTCAAGCTATAATCTTCAACAAAATTGCTAAGATTTATCGATAAACGTTTTAATGACTTTATCTTAGAAAAATATCTTATAAGCTCTTCAAAATATATTCTATCATCTTCTGTAAGCTCCCCCATCTTGGCTGGGCTATCATAAATAAGGTCGCTTAACTGCTCCATAGTCATAAGAGCAAGAAAATCATTTTTTGTTGCCTCATCAAGTAAATAATCCTGATTAAGCATACCGTTATATTTACTCTTGCAGAAATCAGTTGTAAGTGCAAATAAATCAAGCTTACCACCAGTGCTGTTATCAAGTAACGATTTCAGCTTATTTGCAATTTCCTCACAGCCTTTAAGAACATACTGATTATCTTTATGTCTACGGAAAAGATTATTAAACAGTAATAAGAAAACTCCACCAACACCTATACAAAACAAATAGCATAAGAGCCTTGGTAAAAGCTCACCTATTGATACATAACCTGGGTATTGCATCAGCAAAAGCTGTAGACTCATAATAAAAAACTTACCTACAGACAGGTTATCACAAAAAATAAATGCTAACGAGAATACAAGCAAAAAATTTATAAAAATCCCTGCAAGAATATTCACACTTGCAAGTGTACCCATTACAACAATCAGCAACAAATACACTGCATTTCTTAAATAATTGGCTGTATTAAAGGTAGTTTTGTAAAGCTCCTTTATTGATAGAATTGAAACCAAACCAACTACTATCAGCTCTGCACCAAATATAGCATTGATTGCAAAGCACATTGCAATTCCCAATATAGCTACAGGCAGATACATCAGAAAATTAGTTGCAAGGCTATTCAACCCTGTTATACAACTGTTTTTTAACTTATTAATCATATATACTAACCTCGTATCCACAATGAAATATCTATATAATTATTTTAATTTTACAACAGTTCATTATCTCAGTCAAGTATTATGTGCAAGATTTACATTAAACAATCCCTTTCATATGGAATAATACTTGAAATTTTTTCTTAGTATGTTATACTGAATTTAATGTAAAATATTTACAGGGAGGTTAAATATGGAACACATTTACGATATACTAATTCTTGGTGGAGGTCCTGCTGGTTATACTGCTGCTTTATATGCATCACGTGCTGGACTTGATACTATATTAATAGAAAGAATGTCTGCCGGTGGACAAATGGCACTTACAGGAGATATTGACAATTATCCCGGCTTTGAAAAAGGAGTCAACGGATTTGCACTTGGTATGAAAATGCAACAATCCGCTGAACGTTTTGGAGCAAAAACAAAATATGCTGAAGTAACGAGAGTTGATTTTTCTGAAAAAATTAAAAAGATAGTAACATCTAAAGGAGATTTTTTTGGAAAAGCAGTTGTTATCGCTACCGGTGCAAATCCTCGTGAATTGGGAATTAAGGGTGAAAAAGAGCTTATTGGAAAAGGTATTCACTATTGTGCCCATTGTGACGGTAGATTTTACAAGGATAAAACCGTTATTGTTGTTGGTGGAGGAAACTCTGCTGTAGCAGATGCATTATATCTTTCAAGGCTTGCTAAAAAAGTATATATAGTACATCGCCGAGATACTCTAAGAGCTACAAAAATATATATGGAACCACTTTTCAAAGCAGAGAATGTAGAATTTGTTTGGAATAGTACAATTTCTGATTTTATCACAGACAACAGAATTGTAGGAGCAAAAATAAAAAATGTAAAAACAGATGCTATAACTGATATAGCTTGCGACGGTATTTTTATAAATATAGGTAGAAAACCAGCTACCGAGTTTTTAGCTGACAGTGTAAAGATTGATAAAAATGGTTATATTATTGCTGATGAATCAACCATAACCAATGTACCTGGTGTATATGCTGTAGGAGATGTTCGCACTAAGGTACTTCGTCAGATAGTTACTGCTGTAGCTGATGGTGCTGTTGCCATACACTATGCCGAAGAATATCTTTCAGAAGCTTGAAAATACTTTTAACCCCCTTAGATTACACTTTGAATTTTTACGTGTAATCTAAGGGGATTTTTTGCATTTTAAAATAAGTACTTTTATCAATAACAGATTATATTATACCAATGAACAATATTTACAAAAATATAAATAGGTAAATTGTAAAATGAAATTGAACAAAAAATAAAAAAGGTTCACAGTGAAGAACCACGATGTTAGAATAAAGTTACCACACCAACCTAACAGGAGGAAAATCACTATGAACAATACATATTGTACCACAAATGAGCAGGAACGCAAGAGGGGTCAGCACTTAAAAGCGGAAGAAAGAGGAGCAATCCAAAGTTTAAAGCGATTAGGATACTCGAACAGAGCCATAGCAAGAGAGTTAAATTGTAGTCCGTCAACAGTAGGTTATGAACTTAAACGAGGTACTGCAGAATACAAAGGAAAAGGACGAAAACCACAGTATGGTGCAAAAAGAGGAGCCAAAGCATACACAGAAAACAGAAAGAAGTGTCATAGACCAAGACGAATAAAACGTAATTCAGAATTCATCAAGTGGACGGTTGAGCAAGTACGCAATCACAAGTGGTCATTTGATGTTTGTGTAGGCTATGCTAAACTACACAAACTGTTTCCAAAGGAACATATACCACGCACAAAAACACTATATAATATGCTATGGTCAAATGAACTACCATTGACATTGTTTGAAGCACCAGAAGTATTAAGCAGAAGAAAAAAGAAAAAACCTAGAGTGCATAAGAGAAATAATGGGACAAGTATAGATTCACGACCTCAAGAGGTTGATTTGCGAAATGAATTTGGTCACTGGGAGTCAGATACAGTAATAGGACACAAAAGAAAGACAGATAGCGCAATATTTACTATTGTAGAAAGACTATCTGGATACTATCTCTCAATAAAAATTTCGGGTAAAAATACTTGTGGGATTGCAGAAGCTATAACAATATTAAAGCAAGAATTTGGAAGTAAATTCAATAAAGTGTTTCGAACTATTACCACAGATAACGGTCCTGAATTTGCTAATTTTTCAAATGTAGAAATCAACGGAATAAAGGTGTATTTTGCTCATCCGTATTCGTCTTGGGAACGCCCTATAAATGAACGTACAAATAGAATTCTACGTAGATTTATTCCAAAGGGTAAATCTATTGAGAGTTATACTGACAATGAAATACGTATGTTTTCCGATGAGATTAATAGCTTGCCGAGAAAACGATTGTTATATCATACGCCAGAAGAAATGTTTGAGAAAGAATTAGACAAAATCTACGCTTCAATTAGCACAAACATCTAACAGCATCAAGGTATCGGCTACGCCTCGCCTTACGGCGACCTTGACACCGTTAGATGTCCGTGCTTGTTGGAAATTAAGCCGGCTTAGAAAAGCCGGACTTTATTCTAAAAAGTGTTCAATTTGTTATTGCAATTTAAGACCAGAATTTTTAAAAATTCATCTTCATTTCTGTTGAGCAATTTAAGTAGTTCTTTGACTTCATCATTAAGCTTAGCACAGCTTTTATTAGGAAGAATATTTCCATAGTATAATTCTTCAAGAGTTTTCATATTTGCACCACCTTTCGCAGTACAAACATATATCACAAAGGTTTCGTAAAGTCCAGCTGAAAATATCAGGCAACTAATGCATTTGCATTGACTCTCTCTATTGTCTTGCGAATTCCTGCCCATACAGACAAATCTGTAAATATATCCACAACGCTACCTTTATCCGTAAATGGTGATTCTGTTAACACAGAAAAATCCTTCATCATACCGTTGTGTACAATGTATTCTACAATCTGATTTACAAAATATATCTGTCTGCTGTCAAGATTTGTTTCATCAAGATATTCTGCAAATGCTGTTTTAGCAGCGTTCATATCCAAGCCTACAATTTCACGGACAAACTCACCGAGTGGCTTTTGACCATATTCAGCTTCGTAATCCTGCTTAGTGCCAACCTCGCTCCAAAGAATTTCTTCAAGAGCCTTTACATCGTCAGCGTTAAGTGGAATATTAGACTTTAGCTTTGTAATAACTGAATTGTCCTGATGTTGTCTAACATAAAATTCTGCTTTTGCTTTATAATTCTTCAAATCATCATTCTCAAGCTCAGATTCATTCCATTCAATTGAAATTAATTCATCATCGAAATTAGTTTCGTAACGAATAGCCTTAAGAGGGATATACTTTATTAAATCACGGAGCTTTTCACGGATATGTTCAAACTCATTTATTCCTGCATTATCAAGGTAATCTGTATGCAGAATTTTATCTATTAAAGCTGACTGCACCATAATTTCAGGGATATTTGCAACGCTTGCAATGCCAGACACCTTTTTATACAAGTCTGTTCTAGCACGGGAGTATGTTTTTCCTATTAAATAAGCCAGCTCTATGCCATACATAAGTGCGTCAAAACGCATAGCCTTAGGGTCATCTTCGTCTGGTGTAATAAGAGGTGCAAGCTCATCTCTGATAATCAGGGTATCCTCATAGGTAAGGGTAGTGTAATTTTCGGGGTCAGAGTATTTCTCGACATATCTCAGATGTTGCCTTACTGCAAAATTATCCTTGTTAAGCTCACAAACCTTACGCACCATATCCTCAACTAATGCTTTACGGAAAGCAATCAGCTCATCTGTCTGATATGCCAAATCCTGTAGCTTGAAAGCAATCTGTGCCTTTAAGTTAAATACAGCACCCTGTAAAGCCAACTGATTAGCAGTAGGCTTGCCGTTGCTCATACGGAAAAACTCAAAGTTACCACAGAAATCAAAGATATAGAACAGCTTTTTATCCTCTCCGTCGATAAGATTAGGGCAAAGTCGAGTACCACGACCTATCATCTGCCAGAATTTTGCTTTACTCATAACCTTTTTGAAAAACACAAGGTTAAGCACCTCTGGCACATCAATACCAGTGTCGAGCATATCAACAGAAATTGCAAGCTGTGGGAGCTTTTTAGGGTCAGAAAATTCGTCAATAGCACTTTGAGCATAATTTATTTTATTATCAATTACCTTTGCATAATCCTTCAGATGTGGATATTCCTTATTGAATACCTCAAAGATTTTTTCTGCGTGCCTGTGATTTTTTGCAAATATTATAGTTTTACCTATCTTTGCACCGTAATCAATTTTAAGTCCGTTTGTCATAAGCACATTCAGAGCCTCTTTGATTGTATCCTCATTAAAAATCCATTCATTAAGTGCAGAGGAGCTGATTTTTTCGGGTAGCTCACCATTTTCGTCAAGGAAGGTTTCTTCGTATTGTGCCTTATCCTCCTCTGATAATTCATCGTAAACAATGCCCTGCTCAATGAATTTCAGCTTTGTTTCTACCGACATAAAATCAACAAGGTATCCGTCCTTTACAGCCTGAGCAAGCTCGTAGCCATAGGTAGGCACACCGTTTTCAAGCTCGAATATTTCGTATGTATTCTTTTCGATTTCATCCTTTGGAGTAGCTGTAAGACCTACTAAAGGAGCGTCAAAATAGGTGAAAATATCACGATATTTATTATAGATTGAACGGTGAGCCTCGTCACAGATAACAAGGTCGAAATGCCCACAGGTAAACAGCTTGCCCTTATCGTCCTTAACAGAATCTATGCAGTTAATCATAGTCTGATAGGTTGAGAAAACGCAGTGAGCGTTGTAGTTGTCCTTTTCTTCACACAGGTTAGTTACAGAAAGGTCAGGCAGAAGATTTACAAAGCTTCGTTTTGCCTGTGTAACAAGAGAATTACGGTCGGCAAGGAATAAAATATTTTTAATCCAGCCGTGTTTTAAAAGCACATCACATAATGCGATAACAGTTCTTGTTTTTCCAGAGCCAGTAGCCATAACAAGCAAAGCCTTGCGACGGTTTTTCTTGTCAAGGCTGTCGCATACTGCCTTGATTGCACCCTCCTGATAATATCTGCCTGCAATAGCTCTGTTAACAATAGCATTTTTAAGGCTTGTACGCATTGTTTGCAGATTAAAAAGCTTTTCTAAATCACGCTTTGAGTAGATTGTTGCAACCCTACGCTCGGGATAGATGTTATCTGTGATACGGGTATCAAAGCCATTAGTAAGGAAAATAACAGGTCTGCGACCATATTTCTTTTCTAAAATATCAGCATATAATTTTGCCTGCTGTCTGCCCTCGGCAACATCCTTACAGGTGCGTTTGGCTTCGATAATAGCAAGAGGCTTGTGTGTATCATCATAGAGAACATAATCAGCAAAGCCAACCTCTGAATTATTCGGCATACCAGCAAGCTCAACCTCGTTAAGCCAATCCTTGCCCTCAATCCAGCCTGCGTCTGTAAGCATAGTATCAATATACAGCTTACGGGTTTTAAACTCGGTAATATCAAGAGGCTTTGGAATATAGCTTTGCTGTTGCTCCTCTCTACGGGCTGTAAGCTCTTCCTTTAAGGCTTTATTTTCAGCAATTAAGGCTTCAAAATCAATATCGGGGATATTTTCAGAGGATTTTTCGGTGGACTCCTGCTTTAAAAGCAAGGAGTGGTCAAACTCAACAGGTGTATATTCCTTAGCATAACAGCAAGCAACAAAATCAAGAAATATAAAGAGATTTTCAATACAGTGCTCAGCCTGCTGTAGGGTTATTTTCTTACCCGAATGTGCCACATTGTTGCCCGAAATGCGAACAAACCTCATTCTCTGCCATATATCCTGACCAACAATTTCACGAAAATCCTCGTTGTTCATAAGGCTGTTAAGAGAGGTATCATAGGGCATAGAAAGGTAGCTGTCAACAGAATACATCCACTTAACAGCAAACTCCATAGCCCTGCGACAATTTAGCACAGAGGCGTCAACATCAATATGCAGTATCCTCTCAGCAGATATAGCCACATCTGCAAAAGCGTCAAAGCGTTTGTCGGTTTTTAGGAAGTCAAAGTTGGTCATAGTATCACCTCATACTAAATAATTCCTAATGATTTTAGTTCTCTATCTATTTCAATATATCTCTCGCTCACATCATTAATAAATTGCATTCGCAATATTCCCTGTAAATCAGAGAAAATTTTACTTCGTTCGCTTGCTTGATCCAAAATACATACTCTTGATCTTCCGAGATTAGCATAAAACCAACCTAATTCAAAAATAACATTAGGGCGAGCTTGAAAATATTGTTTATCTCCGTTTGTGACTATATCGTCAGGAGTAAATAATGCAAAAGCGTATGAACAATTCTTTGCATATTTTTCAAATTTTTCAATTATTGTCAAACCTTGATCAGGTTGGTCAGATAAAACAATAGACCTGTTCGATAACCTACATTTGGAAATTATAAATACCACAAATTAAAGAAACACGCAAAGCGAATCTTCTACGTTTATTTCTGTAACGAGAAGATAAAATTTTAAATCTTTTTATATAACGATTGATATGCTCAATA
>JAXJQK010000253.1:0-3178 GCA_036311185.1 Acutalibacteraceae bacterium
GAGTTGTACTGTGACATAGCCTTGTCGATATCACCACTTAGAATAGCTTCAACAGCACCACAAGCCTTTTCGGCAACCTCGTCAAGTGTTTTTAATTCCTCTGAAGTAAAACGAGAAAGCACCCAATCGGCTAGTTGCCACTTTGGATTAGGCTTTTCACCTATTCCTATTTTAACTCTTGGAAAATTTTGTGAGCCACTAAGCTCTATTATACTTCTCATTCCCTTTTGTCCACCGTCGCTACCTTTGCGTCTTATTCTTAGCTTACCTACTGCAAGTGAAATGTCGTCAAACATTACTATTACATTTTCAGGTGGAATTTTATAGAAGCTCATAGCCTGAGTAACAGCCTCTCCACTTAAATTCATAAAGGTTTGAGGCTTCATAAGTAATGCTCGTTTGCCAGCTATTGTACAATCTGCAATTAAAGCCTTGTACTTCATTTTGGTAATGCTACAGCTGTATTTTTCAGCCAGCTTGTCAATTGCAATAAAGCCTGCATTATGGCGAGTGTGTGCGTATTCTTTGCCTGGGTTACCCAAGCCTACAATAATATATTCTATTGGGTTATTATTTATGCTTTCAAGCTTTTTAAATATATCAAACATAATTTACTCCGTTGTTATTTATTTTTCATTGAAAGATATTCTTCTTGCAAAATGGCATACTGGTATTTATCACACCATTGATGATTAAGTGCACTATTTCCACGATAGCTTTTAATGTAGTGTGCTTCTCTTCTCATACCTATTAATTCCATAATTCTATATGAGCCTGTATTTAAAGTATTACAATCGGCAATTATTCGGCGAAGTTTAAGTGTTTCAAATCCAAGCTTTAAAAGTGTTTTTCCAATTTCTGTGCCATAGCCCTTTTTCCAATAATTTCGATGTAATTCCCATGCCAATTCAGCAGGATCCTTATCAGTAAAGGCTAATTCACAGGAACCAATAAGTTCATTTGTTTCCTTTAAAACAACTGCATATCTAAAATTAATACATTCATCCTGTTCAGCACATTTAATTGCCCAGTCTAAATATTCTTGTGCTTCCTTTTCTGTTTTGGGTTCGCTAGATCTATACTTCATATTTTCTAAATTACTAAGCCAATCATATACAACAGAAAAATCATCTTGTCTAAATTTTCTAAAAATAAGTCTTTCTGATTCAAGCTCTATATATTTCATTGCTACCTCCACTTATATAGTTAATATTATCACATATAAAGAATAAAAAATCAAGAATTTCAGACAAACAAAGGATACCGAGGGTTAGTCGGTATCCTTAAATTTTTAAAATAGATATTGATTTAATTCATTTAGGCTGTCGATAACAGGCTTACCTGTTGTTTGCAAATCAGCTTTACTTTGATGACCTGTTGAAAGTAAAATACAATCGGCACCAATCTCGTTTGCAAGCTGGCAATCGTGCAGAGTATCGCCTATTACAACTACCTTTGAATAATCGGTAGTTATTTTACTTATAACACCTATTGCACGCTCTACCTTACTGCCTACAAAATTATCGCTTGAGCCTGATATGTAATTCATATATTCTGCTACACCAAATTTTTCTGCACCCTTTTGGACTATATCTTGATTAGATGATGAAACTATTACCTGCTTAATATCGCTTTCTTTTAGCATTTTCATAACAGCTATAGCACCGTCATTCAAGGGATTATCGGATATATATTTATTATAGCCTGAATTAAACTCTGATTGAATTACATCGAATGTGATTTTATTTAAATCAAATATATGCTCATAGAACTTATAAATGGGTGTATCGAGATATTCGTGGTATTGTTGTATAGTTATTGTTGGTAAATTTCTTTTGATAAGCATATCATTTACTGACAGCAAAGAAGTATTTACATCGTCAACTATTGTACCGTTCCAGTCCCAAACAACACATTCATATTTTTTAATATTATCAAACATTAAGCATTTATACCTATCTGTAAAGCCTTGCGATTAGGCTCGATAAGGTGTGCCTTACTTTTTGGTACGCATTTTACTATTGCCTTATCAAGTGATTCAGCTGTACAGAAGCCTGTTTCTTTAAACAGCTTACCAAGAAGAATTATATTTGACAAGCCCTCAACATTGTTTTCTATAGCAAGCTTAGATGCATTTACATAAACTATATTTATATCTGTTCTATCACACTTTTCAGGTATCATAGAGCTATCAACAATCATTGTTCCACCTGGTACAACTCTGTCTTTAAACTTTTGGAATGAAGGTAAATTCAAAGCAACAAAAGCATTTGGATTTACTACACAAGGTGAACCGATAGGATTATCTGATATACATACACTGCAATTTGCAGTACCACCACGCATTTCAGGACCGTATGAAGGTAGCCAGGTTATGTTTTTATTGTCATACAAGCCACCATATGCTGTAAGCTTACCAGAGAATAATACACCCTGACCACCAAAGCCAGCAAATAAAATATTAAAATCCTTACTCATTTTTTAATCTGGCTCCTTTCTCTTCATCCTTGTAAACACCAAGTGGATAATATGGGATCATATTTTCTCTTAACCAGTCAAGTGACTGGATAGGATTCATACCCCAGTTTGTAGGACAGGTTGAAAGAATTTCTACGATAGAAAATCCTTTACCGTCTATCTGATTCTGGAAAGCCTTTTTGATAGCCTTTTTAGTAATAGCTACATTCTTTACACAATCAACTGTTGTACGCTGTGCAAGTGCAACACCGTCAAGTGTTGAAAGCATTTCGCAAATTCTTACAGGGAAACCAGCTGTATTTACATCACGACCATAAGGTGTTGTTTGTGTTACCTGATTTGGCAATGATGTTGGAGCCATTTGTCCACCTGTCATACCATAGATTGTATTATTTACAAATATAACAGTTATATTTTCGCCTCTTGTTGCAGCGTGTACTGTTTCTGCTGTACCAATAGCAGCCAAGTCACCGTCGCCCTGATATGTAAATACAACATTTTCAGGATGTGCTCTTTTAATACCTGTTGCAACAGCTGGAGCACGACCGTGAGGTGCTTCTATCATATCACAATTAAAATAATCGTAATTCATTACTGCACAGCCTACAGGAGATACACCTACTGTACGACCCTCACATTCAAGCTCGTCAATAACCTCTGCTACAAGTCTATGTATAATACCGTGTGTACAGCCTGAACA
>JAXJQK010000254.1:0-2313 GCA_036311185.1 Acutalibacteraceae bacterium
GATTATGCACATCTTAAAACCTTCCACTCAGCTTCTTCCAAAGAATTTAAATTATCATATGATGATACCCCAACAGGACAAGACAAGCTTTCTAGTAGTATGAAACAGGTTGTTACCGAGATTATGGATAGAGTAGTTCGTAACCTTAAAGATGTACTTAGGAAGCATATAAATGTAAATGGCTACACATTTATTTCTCTAATGCCTGAAATTATTTTTTACATAAGATGGGCAGAGCTTATTGATAAAATAAACGCAAAGGGGTTGCCACTTTGTAAAGCTGAAATTTTACCTGTAGAGGAGCGAAAAATTTACGCAGAGGGTATATATAATCTAAAACTTGCCATAAAGGCTGTAAATGGAGAAGACCTGAATATAATTACAAATGAAATTTCATTTGATGACGAAGTAGGAAGAATTTTTATTTTAACAGGTCCTAACCGAGGCGGAAAAACAACTATAACTCAGGCACTTGGTTTGTGTGTACTTTTGGCACAGTGTGGTATATATGTTCCGTGTTCAAAATTTGTATTAAGTCCTTGCGATAATATCTATACACATTTCCCAGCTGATGAAAACGAAACAGTTGACCTTGGTAGACTAGGAGAGGAGTCAAAGCGTTTATCAGAGATATTTGGAAACGCTACAAATAAAAGTTTGCTACTACTTAATGAAAGCCTTGCAACTACAAATGTTACCGAGGGTGTATATATTGCCACCGATGTAATTAAGGCTATGCGTTACTTAGGTGTAAGATGTATTTTTAACACACATATGCACGAGCTTGGTGCAAATGCCAATAAAATGAATAGCGATATACAGGGTAGCTCTAAAATTGAAAGTATGGTAACAGGAGTGGAAAATGGTGAACGTTCGTTCAAGGTTTATATAAATCCACCACAGGGTTTGAGCTATGCAAAGGATATAGCCGAAAAATACGGAGTAACATTTGAAAAAATAAAGAAAACAATTGATAATAGATAATACTTAAATTGTAACCTACTTTACATTTATAACTAAAAAACTATGCTATAATAAAAAACTGTGTTATAATGATATAAATTTCTGAAAAGATAATTATGGAGGAATATTAATTATGAAAACTTATAAAATAGCTCTACTAAAGGGTGACGGAATTGGTCCTGAAATTGTTAGTCAGGCTGTAAAGGTGCTTGATAAAACAGCTGAAAAGTTCGGCTTTGCAGTAGAATACGATCCAGCTGATATAGGCGGAATAGCAATAGACAATTATGGCGAGCCATTGCCACAGATTACAATTGATAAGTGTAAGGCTGCTGATTCTGTTATGCTAGGTGCTGTAGGTGGTCCTAAGTGGGATTCTCAGCCAGCAGGTAATCGTCCAGAGTCAGGTTTGTTAAAAATCAGAGAGTCACTTGGACTATTTGCGAATCTTCGTCCAGCTGTAATCTTTGAGCCACTAAAAAGTGCTTCACCTATTAAAGATGATATTATAGGTGATAACCTTGATATTATGATAGTACGTGAGCTTACAGGTGGTATTTACTTCGGTACAAGAGGCAGAGTAGAAGAAAATGGTGTACAGGCTGCCTATGATACAGAAAAATATTCAATCACAGAGGTTGAGAGAATTGCAAGAGTAGCCTTTGATATGGCTATGAAGAGAAATAAAAGACTTACAAGCGTAGATAAAGCTAATGTTCTTGAGTCATCTCGTTTATGGAGAGAAACCGTAAATAGAATTGCAGAGGAATATCCAGAGGTAGAAGTAAATCATATGTATGTAGACAACTGTGCAATGCAGTTAGTTCGTAATCCTGGTCAGTTTGATGTTATTGTTACATCAAATATTTTTGGTGACATTCTTTCAGATGAGGCTTCTATGATAAGTGGTTCTATCGGTATGCTTGCTTCAGCAAGCTTAAGCTCAGGTAAGGCTGGACTTTACGAGCCAATCCACGGTAGTGCTCCTGATATTGCAGGACAAGATATTGCAAACCCACTTGCAACAATTCTGTCAGTTGCTATGATGCTTAAATATTCTCTTGATGAGCCACAGGCTGCACAGGCTATTGAAGACGCTGTAGCAAAGGCACTAGAAACTCATAGAACACCTGATATTTACGAAGAAGGAAAAACAAAGGTAACCTGCTCACAGATGGGTGACTTTGTTTGTACATTAATCTAAATTTTTAACGCATAAGCTATGGTGTAAAAGCCATAGCTATGACTTTATATAGAAGATATGAAAAAATACGATATACACAGCCATATTTTACCGTCAATTGATGATGGTGCATCAGATATTGATATATCACTTTTACTTTTAGAGGA
>JAXJQK010000255.1:0-2357 GCA_036311185.1 Acutalibacteraceae bacterium
CCGTACATAAGTATCTTTTGTCCAGAACCATCGGAATAAAGATTATCCAGCTTATTACGGATTTCGTTCATTGTTGTTATATCGTGAATACCCATAAGGTCGAAACGGAATCCGTCTATGTGATATTCCTTTGCCCAGTAAAGTACAGAATCTATCATATATTTTCTGTACATCTGCTTATCAGAGGCAGTTTCATTACCACAGCCCGCACCGTTTGAATAAACTGAGCTGGAGGTCTGTCTGAAATAATATCCTGGTACTGTTTTATGGAAGCAGGAATCTTCAGTTGAGTATGTATGGTTATAAACCACATCCATTACTACAGAAATGCCTCTATCGTGTAATGCTTGAATCATCTGCTTAAATTCTGTAATTCTTGTATTACCGTTGTATGGGTTTGTTGAATATGAACCCTCTGGAACATTGTAGTTCATAGGGTCGTAACCCCAGTTACGGTTTGTTGGATCGCCTGTTACGGTTTCATCAACTGATACAAAGTCATAAACCGGCATAAGCTGAACACAGTTGATACCAGACTTCACAAGGTAATCAATACCTGTAGAAATTGCATCTTCACTTGTATCAGAATTTAATTTTGTTCCACCCTCTGTAAATGCAAGATATTTACCCTTGTTTTCACTGCTTACGCCTGAGCTATCATCTATTGAAAAGTCACGGACGTGAACCTCCCAAACTACAGCCTCCTGTGCATTATTGAAAAGTACGTGCTTATCTGTATCCCAGCCCTCAGGGTCGGTTGAGTCAAGGTCTACAATCATAGAACGATTACCATTTACACCTGTAGCTAAAGAATAAACGTCTTGAGTTTCTCGTGTAGTACCATTGTTTGTGATGCTGTAGGTGTAGTATATGTTTTTTAAGTCACCCTGTACAGTAACGCTCCATACATTATTACTTGAATCCTTTTTCATACTATGGGTTCCAAGATTTTTAGCACCCTCTTCACTGTCAGAGCCGGTTGCATAAAGATTAACCTTTGCATTACTTGCAAGTGGAGCCCAGACCTTGAATGTAGTTGACTGTGGACTATATGTAAAACCAAGGTCATTACCACTATAGGTAGCATAGCTGTCTGATGAATTATAGTATGCACCAGATTTACTTTCATTTGTTACAGTCGCTGTGGCAGAGCTTACAGCCAGTGAGCCTGCCATTACAGCCGACAATGCAACAGCTATTAATTTTTTCAAAACCATAAATTTACCCTTCTTTCTATTTTTTATAAAATCAAAGTCATATATCAATTATAGCTATAAATAAACAAAATAACTATAATATATTTATACAAAATTACTTAAAGCATTTTATAGATTATATATAAATTTATTTTTATAGCTATAAACAAAAAGGAGCCACATAAAAGTGACTCCTTTAAAATAATCAAATTATTGTCCTAGTCTTTGAGCGTCTAAAAGATTAAATTTCTTTTCCTTTTCTGGCTTAACCTTTTTAGTTCTGTAACGCTTGGCAAATTTCCACGCTGTTTTTAAATCTTCAGAAAGATATTCCTCAATTTTTTCATCAAACTCAGGCTTAATGCCATTTAAAAGTACAACAGTAATAATAGAGCGAGTGTCAAGGTCACCATTACTATATTGTGTGCTTACCAAAGTAGCTAGCTTTTCTATCTCTGATTTACTTCCGGTTTTTACAAGAGTATTTACCTTTGGCACAATTTTACTTTCAACAAAGGTAACACCTCTAAATGGGTTATATCCGTCCTCTTCCTCCCAGATTTCTTCCTTTAATTCAGGGAATATATTAACCATTCTTTTGCAGAAGAATTTAGGGTCAGCATTTCCATCGTCAGAGTTTTTCTTTCTTGATTTATTAATTAGCTTAGGTCTGCCACCAGAAAGAGCGTCAGCAAAGTCGTTACCAATACTGTTTGCTTCTTTAGCTCCGTCAGTTTCAGGGTCGTATATCCATGTGTTCATACTCTTCCACTGGTTGTCAGGCTCGCCGTCAGCTATTCCACAAACCTTTAGTGCAACAAGCTTTTTAGTAGGATTATACATTACCATATAAGCATTGCTCTCGCCTATAAAAAGTGAAGCACAGTTGTTAGTGCTATCAACATTCTGTCTTTGATAACCCTGTGGCTCTATTACAGCTGCAACCTTATCTGTAATAGATTTCATAAAATCATAATTCATTTATATCAGTCCTTATATTTCAATTTATATATATCTGAATTTATAACATATCTATTATACAGTTATTTTTTCTTTTTGTCACTATATTTTTAAAAAATATACATTGCACCAATTTGTAGACTATGGTAAAATATTATTTTAGAATAAGCATATGACTTATAAATAAATGAAAGGCTGATA
>JAXJQK010000256.1:0-11350 GCA_036311185.1 Acutalibacteraceae bacterium
ATACACTAAGACAAATGCTTTCTCAAAGTATGCCACAGATGTTTTCATCTATAATTACTATAGTATCAATACTAGTTACAATGATTGTTATGAGCTGGCAGCTTACACTTGTAGTAGTTGGCTTTGTAGGATTAATGATGGTTGCTACAAACTATGTAACAAGTAGAAGTGGAAAATATTTTTTATCACAGCAACAGTCTTTGGGTGACGTTAATGGTTATATTGAGGAAATGATAAACGGACAAAAGGTTGTAAAGGTATTCTGTCACGAAGAAAAGACAAAAGAGGCTTTTGACAAGAAAAATGAAGAGCTTTGTGAAAATTCCTACAAAGCAAACAGCTTTGCAAACTCTCTTATGCCAATGATGGGTAACCTAGGCTATATGCTATATGTAGTTGTAGCTATTTCAGGTGCTTTTATCGCAATAAAAACAGGAGCCTTTCAGCTGGGAACAATAGCATCATTCCTCACATTAAGCAGAAGCTTTATGCACCCTATATCACAGGTTGCACAGCAGATAAATATGATTATTATGGCACTTGCAGGAGCAAAGCGTATTTTTGACCTAATGGACCAAGAGCCTGAGGTGAATAATGGCTATGTAACATTAGTACCAGCAAAAATTGAGGGAGATAAAATAACCGAGTGTAAAGAACGTACAGGGGTATGGGCTTGGAAGCACCCACATAGTGACGGTACATTGACATACACACCAATGCGTGGTGAGGTTGTGCTTGATAATGTAGATTTTGGCTATGTTCCTGAAAAAATGGTACTTCACGATATCGAGCTTTATGCAAAGCCAGGACAGAAGATAGCATTTGTTGGTTCTACAGGTGCAGGTAAAACAACTATTACTAATCTTATAAACCGTTTCTACGATATAGCAGACGGAAAAATTCGTTACGATGGTATAAATATAAACAAAATAAACAAGGTTGATTTAAGACATTCCCTTGGTATTGTATTGCAGGATGTAAATCTCTTTACAGGTACAATTATGGAGAATATCAGGTATGGTAAGCTTGATGCAACAGATGAAGAGGTAATTGCAGCTGCAAAGCTTGCAAATGCAGATGATTTTATCAGAATGTTGCCAGATGGATATAATACTATGATAAGTGGTGACGGTGGTAGATTATCGCAGGGACAGAAACAGCTTATTTCAATAGCACGAGCAGCTGTTGCAGACCCACCCGTTATGATACTAGACGAAGCAACATCTTCTATTGATACTCGTACAGAAGCAATAGTACAATCAGGTATGGATAAGCTAATGCACGGAAGAACTGTATTTGTAATAGCTCACAGACTTTCAACTGTTAAAAACAGTGATCTTATTATCGTACTTGAGCATGGTAGAATAATCGAGCGTGGTACACACGAACAGCTAATTGCTCAACAAGGTAAGTATTATCAATTATATACAGGTGCTTTTGAATTGGAATAAAATAATTTTTATAAAAGGTCCGACGAAAAGTCGGGCTTTTTATGTATGTGGAATAAATGTTACACCTTATTTAATTTTATTAACAGTCTGTTTCTTGACATTTTAAATATAATGGAATATCATCTAATTCATAGAGAAGATTGTAGGTTATTTATTCTAATTTTAAGCAGAAAGGTGTGAATATATGGATTTTTTATCTTGGTTTAATCTTCCGTATCTTAATGTTGTAATTGATTTTGCACTGCTTGTTATCAGAATGTTGTTGCCAATATTGGCTGTGATTATAGTTTTCCAGTGTTTTAGCTCTATGCGAAGGCACAGAAGAGATGAAGACGCTCTTATTATGCTTGTAAATTCAACAACAGCCCAAACCACTCCTGTATTATATTGGGAAAACTCTATTGGTAGGGGTAAAGGTAATGATATTATAGTTGATGATATTACTGTTTCAAGAGACCATGCTGTTCTTCTAAGGCGAAAAGCAGGCTGGTTTATAAATGATGTAGGCTCAAAAAGTGGAACTTACGTAAATGGTAACCCAACAGAGGGTCGTACACCTATAATGATAGATGATGTTATAAGTATAGGAGAAACAAGCTATACAGTAAAGCGAACAGATGATGTTATTCCTGACAGTCGTTCTTGGTTTTTTAGCAGAACTAAAAATAAAGCAAGTATAAAAGCTACACACCTTATGCTGTTGATTTCTGTATTTCTCTTTTTCCTTGCAGTAGAAGCCTCACTTTGTGATGAAATTCAGGATTTTCAACCATTTTTAATATGGGGACTATTTACAACAGTAAGCTGGTTGTACTATATGATTTCAACTAAGTTGTTGAAAAGAGTAAGCTTTGAGCTTGAAGCACTTGCTATTTTTATGAGTGGTACAGGTGTTATGATGCTTGCAAGGCAGGTTTTCAGGCAGAGTATAGTACAAACTGTTGCTATGGTCTGTGGTATGATAGGCTTTTGTATAATTATTAAATTTATAGAGAATCCCGATAGAGTAGAGAGTTTTAGAATACCTATGTATATCTTGGCTGTTCTGTTTTTGGGAATAAATATTGTTTTTGCAAAGGTAACCTATGGTGCGGCACTTTGGCTTAATATAGGTGGCGTTTCAATTCAGCCATCGGAATTTGTAAAGGTTATATATATTTTTATAAGTGCCTCTGCTTTAGATAAGCTTCTTACTAAGGGTAATTTGTTGCACTTTATTATATTTTCAATGGTATGTGTAGGTGCTTTAATTATAATGAGTGACCTTGGTACAGCACTTATATTTTTCTGTACATTTTTATTTATTTCATTTATGCGAAGTGGTGATATTAAAACTGTAATACTTGCTGTTGCTGCCGCTGTAATGGGTGCTGTGTTTGTTATTTCATTCAAGCCATATATTGCAGATCGTTTCAGTGCGTGGGGTAAATGCTTTGAGCTTGCTGACAGTACAGGATATCAGCAAGCAAGAGTTTTAACATATTCGGCAAGTGGTGGCTTGTTTGGTGTAGGTGTTGGTAATGGTTATTTAAAATATGTATTTGCATCAGAAAGTGACCTTGTATTCGGATTGCTATGTGAAGAGGTAGGATTGATTATTGCCGTGGCAATTCTTGTGTGTATTATAGGTTTAGTTATTTATGCCAGAGCAATTACAACAAGAAGTCGTTCAACATTCTATTCAATATCGGCGTGTTGTGCTGCAGGTCTTATGCTTGTACAAACTGCACTTAATGTTTTTGGTGCAACCGATATTCTACCACTTACAGGTGTAACACTACCATTTGTTAGCTTGGGTGGTTCAAGTATGATTTCGTGCTGGTGCCTGCTTGCGTTTATCAAGGCGGCAGACGAAAGAACATATGCTGTAAAGAAAATAAAACAGAATTAAATTTATATACATTTTCCTTTTGTGAAAGGAGGAATTGTAATTTATGAGAAAAACTCGTTCAAGAACAACCATTGTCTTGATTATTGCTCTGCTGGTAATAGTAGGTACTGTTGTATTTATAGTAAGAATTTTTATGAATTCCAACCAGTGGATACAGCACAGCTATAACGGACATTTAGTAGGTAATGGAGGTTTAGCCACAGCAGGTACGATATATGACAGAAATGGTATACCTCTCGCATATTCAGAGGATAATCTGCGACTATATAACGATGATTATACAACCCGACTTTCCACACTTCACGTTGTAGGTGATGATAGTCTGAATATTTCATCAGCTATTCAAAGTTCATATCGTTCAAGACTAACAGGCTTTAGCTATATATGGGGGCTTGGTTTACCTAAGTCACTAAAGCACGGTAACGATATTACCCTCAATATAGATGCTAATGCTTGCAATTCTGCATATAATGCATTAAATGGCTATAACGGTGCTGTTGTTGTTTATAATTATAAAACAGGTGAGGTTATGTGCAGTGTAAGCACACCGACATATGATCCATTTGACCCACCTGAAATAACTGAAGAAAACGAAAGTGAATACGATGGTGTGTATGTTGATAAGGTACTTGCAGGTAGATATACACCCGGTTCAATATTCAAGGTTTTAACTCTTGCTTCTGCATTACAAAATATTAATGGTGTAGAAGATGAAATTTTCACTTGTAATGGTAGTACAATTATAGGTGGAGAAAAAATCAGCTGTATGCATACTCACGGTGAAATAACTATGAAAGACGGACTTGCACAGTCGTGTAATATAGTATTTGCCGAGCTTGCACAGCGTATCGGTAAAAATAAGATGACAGCTACTGCCGAACAATTTGGATTTAACAGCTCATATACAATAAACAGTACAACAACTGCACAAAGTATATATAATGTTGATAAAGCAAATGATAACGACCTTGCATGGTCAGGAATAGGGCAATATACCTTGGAAACTAACCCAATGCATATGGCTATTATATGTGGTGCAATTGCAAATGGTGGTTCTACAGTATTACCTGACGAAATACAATCAGGTGCTGTCGATTTATCACTTGACAATGTAGGTGGTGTTAACCTTATGGATTCAGAGCTTGCCTCAAAGCTTGATGAATATATGAGATATGATGTAACCAGCTATTATGGTGACAGTTTATTCCCAACACTTACTGTATGTGCAAAAACAGGTACAGCTGAGGTAGGAGAGGGCAAAGAGCCACACGCATGGATGATTGGCTATTCACAGGATAGTGATGTACCGTTGGCATTTGCTGTTGTGGTAGAAAATGGTGGCTATGGTTACAGCACAGCAGGACCTGTTGCAGTAGCCGCAATGGAAACTTGTGCAAACACATTAAGAGCAGAAGCATATTAATATTAACGCAGAAATAGCATAAAAAGCGATGGAAGTTAAATCCATCGCTTTTGCTTTTAGTTTTTAAATACCCAATCACTTATATTATCACCCTTAACCATATAGCTTTTTTTCGCTAATCTTGCAAGTGGGGTGTCACTATATGAGTCTGAGTAAAATTCTTCTATTATAGTATCCTTGGAGTATTTTTCGTAAAGTCTGTTTACCTTTTCTTCTCCGTGACAATTTTCACCTGTGTATTTTCCTGTTTTTGGGTCAACTCTGCTTGCCATAAGATATTTTATCCCCAACATTTTACAAGGAGTTTCAAGCAGAAATTCAGGTGAAGCTGAAATTATAAGGTCGTCCTCTCTTTGTTGCTCTTTGTACCATTGCTTTATATTTTTAATTTTATCCTTCCAAAACATCTGTATATCATTTTCTATATCACAGCAGGTTAAAAATTCATACATTTTTTCTTTAAATTCTGTTTTAGTGCCTTTTTTTAATATGTAAAATTTTGTAAAGCCTACAAATAGCTTTGGAAATTTAGTGATAATTTTAGGGTGCTTCTTTAAGCAGTATAAATAAAAGTCAGCTGTACTGTCTCCTCTGTAAATTGTGTTGTCAAAATCATAAACATTCATAATATTTTCTCCTGATTATTTAAATATACAATAAGTTAAGTATAAAGAAAAAATGTCTATTTTTCAATTAATTTCTTTGAAAAATTCACATATTGTTAATTATAACAGCTTTTAAATATAGTAGAATATATATTATAACAAAATAGGAGAAATCTATGTTTGGATATTTAAAACCTTGTAAACCGTATATGCTTGTAAAGGATTACGAGCTTTACAAAAGTGTATATTGTGGTTTGTGTAAAAAACTTTCAGAAGAATATGGGGTGCTGGCAAAAATGGTTTTAAGCTATGATTGTACTTGCTATGCATTACTTGCAATGGGATTAAACGGCAGATGTGAGGGAGTCAAGAGAAAGCAATGTACCAGTAATCCCCTAAAAAAATGCCTGTACTGTGTAGGTGGCAATGATGAGCTTAGTTTAGCCGCTGCAATTACAGTTGTAACTGTTTATTATAAATTGGAAGACGATATAAAAGACAGTTCTTTTATAAAAAGTCTGCCATCACGTTTTTTAAAGATTTTTGCATCATCATGGCGTAAAAAATCCTTAAAGAAATACCCTGAGATTGATAAAATTGTAAGCGAGCTTAACGACAACCAATACAAAGCAGAGCAACTTGAAAATCCAAATATAGACGAATCAGCAGAGCCTACAGCAATTATGATGAAAAAGCTTATGCTTTTATTAGCAAAAACAGACACAGAAAAGGTTGTGTTTGGCGAGTTTGGTTATTTTTTAGGCAAATGGGTATACCTTATGGATGCTGCTGATGACTATGAAAAAGATATAAGAAATAATAACTTTAATCCATTTGTGCATAATCTTAAAGAAAAACAGCTTTCACAGCAAGAACAAAGTGAATATATTAACGGAGTTTTGAACATAACAGCAAGCCGTGTTGTTTCTGCTTTTAATCTTATGCAGATAAAAACATTTAACGAAATTGCAGATAATCTTGTAAACAGAGGCTTGGGAGAAATGCAAAAAAAAATAATATTTGATAAATATGAGGAAAAAAGTAGTAAAAGAGAGGAAAAATCTATATGAATGACCCTTACCAGGTTTTGAAAATATCACCAAATGCTACAGATGAAGAAATTACAAAAGCATATAAAAATTTAGCTAAAAAATATCACCCTGATAATTATATGGATAGTGAACTGTTAGATTTTGCTACGAAAAAAATGCAGGAGATTAACGAAGCCTATGATCAAATTCGTAAACAGAGAAGAGAAGGTGGCAACAGAGGTAGCTATGGAAGTAGTTATAACAGTAGCTATAATAATAGCTATACAGCCTACGGAAGCTCATCTGGCAGTACAAGATATCATGATGTTCGTATGATGATAAAATCAGGTAGAATAGCAGATGCGGACCAAATTTTAAGTGGTGTACCTAATGCAGACAGAAATGCTGAGTGGTATTTCTTAAAAGGAACAATTCTTTACAGAAAGGGTTGGACAGAACAAGCATACAACCATTTTCAGCAAGCGTGCAATATGGCACCTGAAAACAACGAATACCGAGCAGCTCTTAATCAGATGAATTCAAGACAAAACGGACAATTCGGTGGTTATAATCCTACTCAACCACATACGGTAGGTGGTTGTTCAAGCTGTGATATTTGTACAGCACTTTGCTGTGCTGATACATGTTGCGAATGTATGGGTGGCGACTGTATAAGCTGTTGTTAAGGTGGTTTATATGAAGAAAAAAACATTTAATATAGCTTTGAGTGGTGTTATATCTGCACTTGGTGTAGCAATAATGATGATAACTGCTATTGTTCCTACTGCAACCTACGCAATGCCTGCAATGGCGGGGTTAATAGCAATTGTGATTGTTATTGAAATAAATAAAAAATACGCTTTAGCCTCTTATCTTGTGGTAAGTGTTTTATCACTTTTATTAGCACCGGATAAAGAGGCTGTTGCCTTTTATATTCTTTTTTTTGGCTATTATCCCATATACAAACAGGTTATTGAATCTAAAATAAAATTCCAATGGCTACAGTGGTTATTGAAAATTTCAGTTTTTACTGTTTCAGCCGTAGCTGTTTATTATATTGCAATATTCATTTTAGGTGTACCTGCTGATGAATTTGTATTGTTTGGGGTTAATTTACCATTATTGTTTTTACTTGCAGGTATAGTTGTTTTTATAATTTTTGACTATGCAATGTCAAATGTAATAGCAACTTATGTAACCAAATTCAGAAAAAAGCTTTTTGGTAAATGGGTGAAATAAAGTGATTAATTTAATTTGTCTACGTTTAATCATAAATGATTTTAAAAATATACTATATTCTTACTTTTTAATAGTATGATTCTTATTTATGCTACAGAAAAAGTAACATATTTACTGTTGACAAACCCTGTTTTTTAAATTACAATATTATACAGATATTTATAAATCATATCTGCCCTCTTAGTTAAATGAATATAACAAGCCCCTCCTAAGAATATGTTTTAACATTCACTTTTTAGGAAAAGGCGATTGACACTAAGTTTGTTTACAACTAAATATTGTTATATATTTTTCAAAAGCCCCCTTAGTTAAATGGATATAATAAACCCCTCCTAAGAGTTAGTTCGAACTACTGTTTTTAGTTAAAAAGCGAATGCTCTACTGTTATTTTGTTACCAAATAAGTTTAAAAAATTGAATATGCCCTCTTAGTTCAACGGATAGAATAAGGTCCTCCTAAGACTTAGATATCGGTTCGATTCCGGTAGAGGGTGCCAATTTTTATGCCGAAAACCCTGATTAAAACTAGGTTTTCGGCTTTTTTGTTTTTATAAGTCTTTTTTATATTGCTCAAAAATCTATTAGCCAGCTAATAGATTTGATTAAAGAAATAACACATTATCTAATTCCTTGTGAGGTGTTTGCCTTGCTAAGAAAAATTAGCAAGAAAATCAACTTTTTGCTAAGAGAAATTGCCCTTTTGCTAATAGCTCAAAAATTCGTGCTAAAAATCTTGCTAATAGCCGAGGAATTTGATTATCTGTTATTTTGTTCATAAATTTAAAATAAAGCATCAGTAATTTGCGTTATAAACAGTAATTTCTAATCGCACACTTTATTGTTTTTCGTATTACAAATATAATAGAGTTGTCAGGAGGTGCTTGTATGAAAAACAAAAATTACCATTTGTATCTTACCGATACTGAATACACAAATATTATAACAGCTCTTATAAATCTGAAAAATAACCTTATTGCACAAGGAAGATATACAGATGCAGTTGATGATGTAATCTTGAAGTTAGTTTCATCCAAGAAGAAAAGCGTAAAAATTAAATATTCGTAAGCATACAAAAAGACCACCTACCAAAGCGGTAAGTGGTCTTAACTTGTTTTATGAGTAGCTCGACAAATTGGAATTTAACGCTTTCTTTGCTTATATATAACAACAGCAAACCAACTGGCTATAATGAACATCATTATTCCTCGAACAATCTCCGCAATCAACAATTCTTTGCCGTTCATCACTACGATTTTAGTTTCAAAATCAAAGAGAAAATGCACCAGAAATACAGGAATGATATTGGAGGATATTATAGTCATCTCCATTGCAAGCCAACCAAAAATAAAAGCATTCAGTACGGTTAAAGCAATCTCAAATACATTACTTCCTGTGAATGCGGTAGCAACATGCCCAATGCCAAAAATAAGCGTAGACCATAACACAATTCCTTTCGTCGAAAATTCTTCTTTTAGATATCGGGGTATTATCCCTCTGAAGTATACTTCCTCCGATATTCCTACAAACAGGTACAGAAACAAACTTCCTATCACGTATCCAATTGATTTTACATAGAATCCTTTAATGGCTACTGGAAGAAAAATAACAAGAAGAGGGATAAAAAATAACACTCTTTTGCAACCTTTAAAATCAAACTTTGCAAATCCAACCTCTCTCCATTGCCACTTACCTCTAAAAACAAAAATAGTAGGGGGAATTAAAGCTAATGCCATAAAAGTTCCTTGTAAAAATAGTGTTGTAACAGTATCTAAAGCTAAAATTACCGATATTGTTCCTGATGCAATTGGAAATAACAAAACCACAAAACACCATAATAATGATTTACATATCGCCAACACTTTATATTTCATAATTAATTTCCTTTTCTATTGAGTTCTACAAATTCAAGTTTGTTAGACTAAACAACTTGTATTATACCATATAAAAATTTTAATTGCTACATATTTTCCCAAAGACCACCTACCAAACAGTAAGTGGTCTTAACTTGTTTTATGAGTAGCTCGACAAATTGGATTTTACTTACTCAATTTCTGTACGGATAGTAAACACATTAGGAAGATTAAAAATATCCTTTTTCAAGAACAGTGGGTAAAAATACTCATCTTTCAATCTTTCAAACTCCAACCATTCAAAGGTGTGTGTACGGTGACCTTCATTTGATGTGAATTGTTTACCTCTTGCCAATAAATCTGTATCTGCGATATCCATTAAGAAGTAAATGCAAAGTTCGTGATAATTCAGATTATCGACATCTTCTGTAAAAAAAGGCTTGATTTAACCAAAGAGGACGGACAATCTTAGGTGTGACACCCAATTCTTCTTGAACCTCTCTAATAACGGCACTTTCCGCCGTTTCTCCGATTGCTACTCTTCCGCCAGGCAGATAGAAATACGGTGACCGTTCATCGTGCATTGCCAAGATTTTTCCGTCAGAAACCATCATAGCACAAACTCTATAATTGAATTTCTCATTGCCTGATTTGAAAGATATATCCATTTTCTCACACCTCCGCCAAATTCAATTTTATCTATTTCTTTAAATTTCTTCTTTATAAAAGACATTTGTCCGCTTTATTGACTATTGTCAACTTTACAAATATATATTTCTTCATCAACAAATACGCCCTCACCGTCATTTATGCGTATAACATTGACATTGTGTTCTTTTTCATAGACACTGCACTTTTCTTCAAAACTTTCAAATCTTGTCAAAAAGCGTTCGTAATGTGGAAGAACCTGAACATCTGACAAAGATAAACCACTTAAATCCGTCAATCCTAAAAAGTTCATTTCAGGAGAATACTGGTTCACCAATTCAAGCGTAGGGCTGAAAACAAAAGCCGCTGCACTCCAACCAATTAAGATTTTATTTGTTGCAATAAATCTTAAAACTTCCTCTGCATTGTGTTCTTTGATTGAGTTTAGCAGATAATAAGGATTGCCACCTATAAATTCAACTACATCATATTTCAAAAGTTCTTCTGCAGGTGTGGTGTCTAAATCGAAAATATCCACAGTAAGATTTAACGATTCCAGTTCCTCTTTACATCTTGGAACGTGGAAATCTTTTTCTTTATATTCATTGTCTGCTGTGACTACCAGTGCTGCAGTTTTACAATGAGTTGTTTTGCCGCTTATGTATGATAATAATTCATTACTGGACAAGCCGTTTGAACATAATAAAAGCATATTGTCACCTCGTTAAATTGCAATTTGTCAAATTCCAATTTATTCAATAGCGTTCAATACAAAAGTCAATCCGTCGTTTGACTTTCTTATCTCCGTACAATTCAACCATATTATAATGTTTAAATTATTAAATAATCCTTAAATATGATAAATTCACGAAAGGAAGTTTATGTTTCTATACTATTATAATTTAACACACTGAAAAAGACAACCTATCCTTTACAGATAGATTGTCTTTTGTTGTTATATCGACTTTGCAAGTGCTTTGAGTAAAGCCGCCGTTTCAGGCTTTGAGAGAAGCTTTGAAAGAAGTTCAGCACTATCATCGTTACTTTCCCCACCAGGCTTTTCTTCTTGAATGGATTTGTCTGTTGACTTCATTTCAACTGCACCCTCAAACTTTGGCATTGGTGGTGTTCTGCCTTCTTCTATATCTTTTAAACCTCTTGTGTTATAGAACTGTTCTTCAAACTTCTGAGCGTTATATTTTCTGTCCTCATC
>JAXJQK010000257.1:0-4505 GCA_036311185.1 Acutalibacteraceae bacterium
ACATCAGCTTGTAGCACCACCTTTAAAATGTTTTCTAGTGTTCTTACATCAACATTAGCAGGAATTGTTATCTTAAAGGTTTTATATTCAATTGTAATGTCAGCAGTATTTTTTGCTTGTGGTTCTAGTTGCTCCTGTAATCCTATTGGTGCTGTAACCTCTACAAATTTTGCTTTACTTTTAGGTGTTCTAACATCAGACTTTGTATTACGAATCCAGCCTGCGAATGTTGATTTTGATATACCATTGGTAGCACACCATTCTGATAGAGATAGACCACTTGCCTCATAATCAGCTATTAATTTTAATTTTTCCTCTTTAGTTCTCCTTGTCGCCATATTTAAAAATCCTCCTTTTAATGAGAATTATATTCCATTAAAAAGAGGATGGGTAGGCGTGCTTGAGTTGACGCTTACGGTATTTTGCTAATATGTTATCAGTATTATTTAATTTAAAATTAGAACCTTTTGTCTTTTGGAGGGCATGGGTCTTTTCCATAACTGTCTTTGTCACGAATCAATCCATTTCTGCCGTGAATCACTAGTTCACTTTTTTGATTCTTTGCAATTTCTCGAGCATAGTCGATAGCATCCTTTTGAGTCGTGAAATTTTTAGTAGCCCTTATTGAATTCTCTGCTTTTACTTGCCAACCATTTCCATTTGGCACAACATGTTGATTCGACATAAAATCTATCCTTTCTAAATTATGAAATAGTATACCTTTTCCAAGGAATTCTCGAGGGATGAATATTTACAAGATATTTTACGATATCATGTCTACCATCATACGTTGGTATTCCTCGTGAGTTTTGAGCCATAAGAATTATAGGTATTTGCCCAAAACACACCTTGAACTTATTGCGAATGATTTCTTTTTCTGTGCTATTTAACACATATGGCTTTACAACTACAATAGCAAAACGTACACCTTGCTCTTGAATGAGCGCTCCATCGAACTGCATTAGGAGACCTCCTTTCCAATTTATTTGATGAAAGTATCCCCAAACAGTTGATTTAGAAAGCATATTATGATATAATTCAAACGCTACTCTGAATTTGCTTTTGTTAAATTCAGTTTGGGGAGGTGAACTTTTAATAGTTCACCTTTTCTTTTTTATAATCGATATTATTGATTACTACATTCATCAGTTATTAGAATAGCACTAATCAGCTCTCTTGTCAAGGCTTGATGTGAAAAAATCACATCAAGCAAGTATAAACAGTCAACTATTTAACATATTAATCATATATTGTATTGACAAAGTGAGTTTCTCACATTATACTATATTGTAGGGGGTATCGCAATTATTTTAGGAGGAGATAATATGTTAATAGGTTTTTCTGTATCAAATTTTAAATCTTTTTTGACACAGCAAAGCGTTTCTTTTTTAGCAAGTAGAATAAGCAGACATAAAAATCATATCGAAGAAATTGCAAATAAAAAGGTGCTGAAGTCTGGACTGATATTTGGTGCTAATGCAGGAGGAAAGAGTAATCTTATTGAAGCCGTCGCTTTTTCAAGAAGGGCAATTCTGCATGGCCTTAACAGAACTGATACAAACAAGAAATACTTTAGAGTCAAACAAGATGCGTATAAAAACCCCGGGGTATTTGAGTTTAGATTAATTGCAAATGAAACTGAGTATTCTTATGGATTTGCTTTTTCCTATATTTCAAAAGAGTTTATCTCAGAGTGGCTTGTTAAAATTTCAAGTAATGGTGAAACAGTGCTGTACGAGAGATCTGTAGACGAAAATGGAGTCAGTTGTGTTTCATCAGATATTATTGATAAAGAAGACAATCCAAATGATAGCATTAGTGTACGTCTAAAAGTGTATTTTGAAGATTTTGGAAATGGAATTTCAGATGCATTAAAGAAAAAATCCATTCTAAGCGATATTGCTCAACGAAGTAATAGTCAAAATGGTGTTTTCAAGGATATATTAGATGTCTTTCAATGGTTTAATAATTTAATAGTCATTTTCCCTGATTCTAAATTTAGCGATTTAGAAGGTATAATGGATGATGACAAAATCAAGTTCTTCTTTTCTAAAGTTCTTAGTTCCTTTGATACTGGAATTGAGGCTATTGATACAAAGTTCCTTGAATTTGATTTAGATAAACTGTTGGCTGACATCCCAAAAGATCAAGCAGAACAAATAAAAATAGATATTGCTAATAAAACAAACAACAATTCAGTAGCACTAACTGTCAACGATCAAATCTTTCTTTTGAAACAAAACGAAAATGGTGAGATAGTTTATAGAAAAATGTTGTTGGATCACGGAAACAAAAACGATTTATTCGAATATTCTGATGAATCCGATGGTACACAACGTCTTTTTGACCTTATTCCGATTTATTTAGCTCAAAAGCAAAACAGAGTTATCATGATCGATGAAATCGATAGAAGTCTTCACACTAATTTAACAAGAAAATTTTTAGAAATGTTTTTCGCTGTTGCTAAGGATAATGAAAGTCAGTTAATAGCAACAACTCATGATTCAAATCTGCTAGATTTAGATTTGCTAAGGCAAGATGAAATATGGTTTGTGGAAAGAAAACCTGATCATAGTTCTTATATATACTCTCTCAACAAATTCAAAGAACGTTTTGATAAGAAGATTGAAAAAGATTATTTAATTGGACGTTACGGTGCAATTCCTGTTTTTGAAAATTCAGATTGTTTTGAGGATGTGATAGACGATGAACAATAAATTTCGTCTATCTTCTAATGCTTTCGATAGAGAAACTGAGGAAGAAAGAATTTTGCCAAAGAAAGTGTTTTTTATTTCGGTGGAAGGAAATTCCACCGAAAAAGAATACTTACAAGGTTTATCAAAATTTAGAGAAAAATTGGGAATTGATGTGCTTGTTAATATTGAAGTATTAGAGCGTAAAAAATCAGATACTAATAGTGCACCGATACATGTTATAGAATTGCTTGAAGAATATCTTGAACTTCGAAAGCTTGATGGCGATGAAATGATTAAAGAAATTCCGTTAAGTCTAATTGAGCAACATGGAGAAGCCACTATTCAGCAATTCTTAAAAGATGCATCACAGCTTCCTAAGGAAATACGGAGTAAGATAAACACCGAATTGACTAATTATGGTTATTTTTTAGAATATAGGAAGTACCTTAACAAGTTTGATAACGATTTGGATGAATTCTGTATTCTCATAGATAGAGACTCTAAAAATCATTCGGAAACAAATATGCGAGAGTGTATTTCTTATTGCAAAGACAAAGGTTATAACTGTTATGTTACTAATCCTTGTTTCGAATTTTGGTTACTTTTACATTTTTCAAATGTTTATGAAGAATATTCTGATAGACTAGAATATATAAAACAAAACCCGAAAATTTCAGCCGCACACACTTTTGTAAGCAACGAAGTTTCAATTAGAGCACATCACGGAAAGAAATGTATTGGATTTGAAACTAAATATTTACCCAAAATAGATAAAGCTATTGTTCACTCAAAACAATTTCCATCAAAAGTTGATGATTTAGTTGAAAATATCGGATGTAATATTTGGAGACTTATCGAAAAAATGAGAGGCTTTAACTCTTAAGAAAACAATGATTAATCTACTATGTTATATTTTAAAAGGCAGAGAGTTTTCGCTCTCTGCCCTTATCTTTTTATGTAGTTTTGTTTTTAGTATTTCATTTTTCCTGTTGTAAGCGTCAATTCAAGCACACACATACCCCCTCAGCAAAAGTAATCATGTAAATTACTTCTGTTGAGGGGTTATTGATTTACAATATTCAGGTATCTGCTCTGACCAAGGAAGATAAGTGTCTACACCCTTACCATACTGGATTTGTGTGAATACATACGCCAAATATTTCTCTGGTATAAGGTTATGAGCTATAGCTGTCTGAATAATGCTATATATAATTGTTGATGAGGTTGCTCCATTAACGGTGTTGGAAAACAACCAGTTTTTTCTGCCTATAACAAACGGCTTCACACTTTGCTCTGCAAGATTGTTGCTTAGCTGAATTCGTGCATCAAGAAGGAAGCTACAAAGAGACTCTTTCTGATTTATGGTATAGGTGATTACCTTGCCCACATATCTTTGTGGCAAGCTGTTATCCTTTACAGAATTTATCCAAGCATAGAATTCATCAATTATCGCTTTAGATTTAGTTTGTCTTAATGCATATCTTTCTTTAAGAGACATTTCTTGCTTATCTGCATAATCTTCTAAGGCAAATAGCTTACACAGATATTTTTCTCCTGTTTTGGCTGTCTCATTGTCAGGATTTGCGATTAATGCTTCGTGAAACTTTCTTTTAGCATGAACCAAACAACCACATAGTATGACGTTTTCTAATTTCTTATATCCAGTATATCCGTTTAAATGTAGTCTTTTGAACGAAACGCTATTACATGCAGATGAAACGGTTCTTGAAGTACTAAACGAACCAGGTAAATCTGCAACCAGCAAGTCTTATGTATGGGTATATAGGACTTCAACGTATAACACACACC
>JAXJQK010000258.1:0-2001 GCA_036311185.1 Acutalibacteraceae bacterium
ATAATATTGAGGCTGTTGGACAGGTAAAAGTAGAGGGTTCTGTGTGGTCAGCAAGATCATCTACAGGTGAGCCATTGCCAGCGGGTACTAAGGTTATTGTAAACAAAATAGAAGGTGTTAAAATGATTGTAACACCTATTAGTGTTGCACAACCAGTTGTCAAATAATATGCAATCTTGGCAATTGCATATTAAGGGCTGTTTTAAAATAAAAAACTCTGTTCGTTTTGAAATAAGCCCGAAATAAATTATTTAAAAAGAGGAGAAAGAGAAAATGCCAGTTTTAGTAATTATCATAATTGCAATTATAGGACTTTTGATACTAATCAAAAACGTTAAAGTTGTACCACAGGCTCATTCATTTGTAATTGAGCGTTTGGGTGCATACTATCAGTCATGGGGTACAGGTTTGCACTTTAAAATACCTTTCATCGACAGAATCGCAAGAAAGGTAACATTAAAGGAGCAGGTTGTAGATTTCCCACCTCAGCCAGTTATCACAAAGGATAATGTTACAATGCAGATTGATACTGTTGTATATTTCCAGATAACAGACCCTAAGTTGTATACATACGGTGTTGATAGTCCAATTTCTGCTATTGAGAACCTATCAGCTACAACACTAAGAAACATCATCGGTGAGCTTGAGTTTGACCACACTCTAACTTCAAGAGAGGTTATCAACTCTAAGATTCGTGTAATTCTTGACGAAGCTACTGATGCTTGGGGTATTAAGGTAAACAGAGTAGAGCTTAAGAACATTCTTCCACCAAGAGAAATTCAGGAAGCAATGGAGAAGCAGATGAAGGCTGAGCGTGAAAGAAGAGCAAGAATCCTTGATGCTGAAGGTCAGAGAGAAAGTGAAATTCTTGTTGCTGAGGGTCATAAGCAGTCCGCTATTCTACAGGCTGATGCTATCAAAGAGAGAAAAATCCGTGAAGCAGAAGGTGAAGCTGAGGCTATCAGAAGCGTACAGAGAGCTTATTCTGATGCACTAAAAATGCTTAACGAGGCAGCTCCTAACGATAAGGTTATCGCTCTTAAGAGTCTTGAAGCATTCCAGAAGGCTGCTGATGGTAGAGCTACAAAGATTATTATCCCTTCAGAAATCCAGTCACTTGCAGGCTTAGCTGCTTCTGTTAAAGAAGTATTTAACACAGATGAGTCTCCAAAGAACTAACTTGTAATAAAAGAGGTAATTTTAACCAAAAAACAAACCTTTTGTTATATAAAATAACAAAAAAGGTAACAAATGTTTTTTTAGTCTATATAAAGTAGAAAAATGGTTGAAATTAAACGCAAAATGCAATAAAATATAAGTAAATAATTTACTTTACGGAGGTATTCCAAATGGCATATATTATTTGCAAAACAGGTAATATGTTTCCAGTTAACGGGGTACTTGCGTGCAGTTGCAAAAGTTGACAATAGGCTGTGGTGCATAACCGCAGCCTTTTAGTTTTGCTTTCTCTTCTGCAAGGTAAATATAATAACAAACAAGCATTTAGGCTATTTGTTGTATAAAGATATTAGCCTTAAAATGCTTTAAATATGAAAGGATGTTTTCAATGAAAAAAGTAGCAGTTATTATGGGTAGCGACAGCGATTTTCCAGTAGTATCAGGTGCTGTAAAAACACTAAAGGAATATGGCGTACCAGTAGAGGTTAAGGTAATGTCTGCACACCGTACTCCAGCTCAGGCATCTGAATTTTCTTCAAATGCTAAGGCAAATGGCTTTGGTGTAATTATTGCCGCTGCCGGTAAGGCTGCACACCTTGCAGGTGTACTTGCAGCTCACACAACTATTCCTGTAATTGGAATCCCTGTAAAATCATCTACACTAGATGGTTTAGATGCTTTACTAGCAACTGTACAAATGCCAAAGGGTATTCCTGTTGCAACAGTAGCTATCGATGGTGCAGATAACGCAGCACTACTTGCTATTCAGATTCTTGCATTGTCAGATGATTCTCTTGCAGAGAAGCTAGATAAACTAAAGGC
>JAXJQK010000259.1:0-6870 GCA_036311185.1 Acutalibacteraceae bacterium
ATATCTGCCCATGCAGCACCACTTCGTGCAAGCCAAAGTATTTCATTAAACATTACTCTATTGTCTTTTGGTGGTCTGCCTGTTTTTGCTCTTGGGAACATATCCTCTATCTGTTCCCATTGCTCATCACTGATTTCATATCTTCTTACTGACACGATTTCTCCTCCTCTAACTTTTTATTTTATTATATAACTCCTTCAGATTTTGTGCAATTTTTAGTTTTCAGATACGCCCTAATAAATGATGTAGAATATTTGAAGGATAAAGAAATAAATCCAACAGATGGGTTTAAAATTGAAATACACTTTCCATATTTTAAAGAGTGTATTTTCTGTGAGGATAAAGTTGCACATTATCCTCACAGAAGGTGGTTTATACCTACAGATATAAGCTGTTGTATTTGCGAAGAATGCTTTAACGATTTTAAAGCTATATTCCACTGGAAAGAGCTGGATGGCTCTGAAATAGATTTAACGCTCCGTTGCCCAAAATGTAAAACTGAACTGCATTCAAATGGCTGTCAGGATTATCCTTATTTTTGTGAAAATTGCAATACTTTATATGATTATAAATTTGATGAACAGTAGTAAATAGGAAAATAGTATTATAAAATAAAAATGTAAACTATAAATAAAGTAGAAAACCTATTAACTCAAAGAAAACAATACAATCCAGTTGTCAGGAAATCTTTATTTAAAAATATAGGAGGAAAACTTATGATAAAAAAGCTATATCCTTATGGTAAATCCAAGGCTTTTAATGTTACATACGATGATGGCATGTTGCAGGATATCAGATTTGTTGAAATGCTGAACAAATACAATCTAAAAGGTACATTTAACCTTAATTCAGCTCTTATAGAAAATGAGTTTGAATGGGTACACGAAAATGGATGTGTTGTAAAACGTCTTCCGAAAGAAAAGGCTTTATCTCTGTATAACGGTCACGAAATTGCAAGCCATACCTTAACTCATCCTTTTATGGATAATCTGACAGAAGCTGAAATTTTGTATGAGCTAAGAGAGGATAAGAAAAATTTAGAAAGTCTGTTTGATAGAGAAATTAAAGGCTTTGCACTTCCTTTTGAATATTACAGTGACTTAATTAAAGCCTGTATTAAAAACTGTGGATTTGAATACGCAAGAATTTCTGAAGAAAGCCTATCATTTAAAACTCAAACAGATTATTACAGATGGAAAGCTACAGTTTTTCATACTGATGATAGACTTGAAGAATTAGCTCAAAAATTTATCGTCACAGATGAAGAGCTTGCATTGTTTCAGGTTGTAGGTCACAGCTACGATTTGGACATTGAAAATATGTGGGATAGAATAGAAAATATATTCAAAGCAATATCCTCACAAAATGACATTATTCCTATGACCACTATCGAAATAATTGGCTATCTGAAAGCTATGAACAAGGCTGAAATAACCGATAGCTATATCATAAATAACAGTGAGCAAAGCCTGTGGTTTTCAGTTAATGGGGCTATATGCAAAGCAGACCCTGAAAGCAAAATTGTTTTTTAATTATGAGGCATTGAAAAAGCTGTAACCCTAATATAAGCAATTAAACTTAAAATTGACAGATATTATAAGAAAGGATAATTCAAATTATGCTAGAACTTCGAAAAATAAACTATGAAGATATTGTAGAGCAGTGGCAATATGTCAGCACTTTGCCAGTAAATGAAAATGGTTTAACAAATCAATATGAGGGAATATCCTTTGAGGAATATCAGGCTACAGTATTGCCAGAATTAATGATGCACGAAAAACCAGTCAATATGCCAGAATGGTTTGTTCCTGAAACCTTTTACTACTTATGGGATGATGATATCCTTGTTGGTGAGTATAGAATCAGACATTATTTGACTGACGCTTTGAAAACAGGTGCTGGTCACATTGGATAGGATATAGCATTAAAAAGGATTTCAGAGGCAGAAGATATGGAACAAAGGGCTTAGCCTTGGTTTTAGAATTAGCGAGAAAAATTGTGCCAGAGGATGAGATATATTTGCGTGTGCTAAAGGATAATATTCCATCCTTTAAGGCTATTTGCAACAATGGTGCTTATATAGCTGATAAAGATGATACGCATTTCTTAATGAGAATCAAAAAGTAACACTAAGCTTGCTGGTCTGTGGCGAGCTACAACAACCCGGCGTGAGGAATCACCACAGGAAATGGTAGAGATAATAACAAAATTCTTAAAATAAGCATTATTTTCAAATAATGATAACACAGCTTTACTACAATTTTATACATGAGAGCTTTAGTTGAATGTTTTGTAGAAAAACTCTCAAAAACCCCGATTTTATGCGAATGCTACGATAAGTAGCATTCATTTTTTGCGTTTGTAAACAGGTGTAGGTGGTGCTACCTGTACTTTTTGCGTAAGATGATATTGTTAAAACGAAACAACATAACGTAAATCAAATAATTCAAAACAGACACATGGAGGTTTTACTATGAGAGAGAAAAAGAACACAATCATCGAAGCAAAAAAGCTTAAAAAGAGCTTTCGCACAGTAGATACAGAACAGACTATTTTTGAAAATCTTGACCTTAAAATATACAAGAACGATTTCACAATAATTATGGGTTCATCGGGTGCTGGCAAATCTACACTTATGTATTCACTTTCAGGAATGGATAGACCAACAGCTGGTGAGGTTATTTTTAATGGAAAGAGCATTACATCATTAAATGATGATAAGCTGGCTGTATTTAGAAGAAAAAATTGTGGCTTTGTTTTTCAGCAGATTTATCTGCTTGATAAGATGAGTCTTATGGATAATGTACTTACAGCAAGTGCTTTGTCGGGTGAAAGTAAGAAGGAATCAATAAAGCGATCAAAGGAGCTTTTTGAGCTTGTAAACATTCCAGAGATAACACGCAAGAAATTTCCTTCTCAGGTTTCGGGTGGTGAGGCCCAGCGAGCAGGCATTGTAAGAGCAGTAATAAACAAGCCTGAGGTTCTGTTTGCAGACGAACCTACAGGTATGTTAAACTCAAACAACTCAACAGCAGTGCTTGATGTTTTCACCAAGCTACACAGCGAGGGACAGAGTATTATAATGGTAACCCACGACAAAAAAACAGCACTTAGAGGAAATCGAGTGCTATATGTAAGAGATGGAAAAATTTACGGTGAGTGTGACCTTGGAGTGTACACACAAGATAGCAAAGAAAGAGAAGCACATCTTAATAGCTTTTTAACTGAGATGGGATGGTAATATGAGCAAGATATTAAATCAGATTTTATACAACCTAAAAAAAGATAAGTCTTCATTTATATCCTTTGGAATAATCATATTAATAACAGCTTTGATTTTAAACTGTGCTACAGTTTTAATGTTACAGGTAGATACAGCATATGACGAAAAGCTTGTAAAGCTTAATACTGCATCTGTAAATGTTGTTATTCCAGAAATCCAGAGTAATAATGAGCTTGAAAAGGAAATCAGCAAAATTGACAACGTTGAAAGGCTCGAGAAACACAGGGCTATTTTCTCAGAAGTAACTGTTAAGGATTTTAATGGTACGGACTTTTCAATGAACATTATGTTCTATAATATTGACAACGAGCGTACACTAAATATTTTTGAATTTGTATCAGAAACTGAAAAGTCAGTTGATAACCCGATTTATATTCCTCTTTATGTTGCTCAGCTTGGTGGCTTTGACTTAAATGACGAAATCATTTATTCAATTGATGGTAAATCACATAGCTTTACTGTAGCGGGAATTATCGAAGAAATGCAGTATGGTAACTATGGCTCATCTCTTTTGTGTGCGTACCTACCAGAAAAGGAGTTTGAAAAGCTTGCAGATACCTATAATGACAAAACTGTTGTTGAATATTCAATGAGCCTTGTTAGTGGTTCGAATGTTGATAGCTCAAAAGATGATATAAGTAAAAAGCTAGAGGATAAGGGTGTGATGATGCTATCAAGCCTTGACAGCGAAAGTGTAAAGGGTGCACGTACAATGGTTTGTGATTTGCTCATCTTAATTCTAATTGCATTTGCACTTATTATTCTTGCAGTCAGCGTATTTTTGAGTAACTTCAGAGTAAAGAATTCTATCGAATCAGAAATTGCTAATATGAGTGTGCTAAAAGCTTTGGGATATACAAGTAGTCAGATTGTAGCAAGTATTACTCTGCCTTATGCTTTTGTTTCAATTTTTTTCACAATGCTTGGTATTGGTTTGTCCTACCTATTATTACCAGTGCTTTCTACAGTGCTTACAGTTCAGTCGGGCTTTTCATTTAATATCAGTTTTGATTTAATAAGCTTTGTATGTGTGACAGTTATTCTTGCAGGTGTGGTTGCATTATTTACGTTTATATCAGCAAGAAAAATTAAAAAAACACAGCCTATTGATGGTTTAAGAGGTAATTCCAGCTCAAAGCATAGCAAGAAAAATCATTTACCACTTGAAGATACTAAGGGTAATACTCAAGCTTTGCTTGTGTTAAAGCAGATTTCCGCTTGTAAAAAGCAGAATGTAATGTTGTTTTTAGTGTGCTTTGTATTAACTGTGCTAATAGCCTTTTCGGGCACACTTTTCTATAATGTAGCAATTAAGCCAGAGAATTTTATGTCAGCTTTGTCAGATGAGGTTCCTGATGTTATCATTGTTCCACAGAATAAAAACGAAAATGAGCTTTTAACTGTGCTGAATGACGATAAACAAGTAGAAAATGCATTGAAATATATGTCTGGTAGTGTTAAAATTAAAGATAAAGCAGTTACTTCCTTTGCCTGCGAGGATTTTACCAAGGTAAGAAATGATGTGTGCTATATTGGCAAAAACCCAGAAAAAGCAGACGAAATTGCATTAGGTAGTGTATTTGAATCAGAATATAAAATTGGTGACACAGTCAGCGTAAAGCTTAACGACACAACAAAGAACTTTAAGGTAACTGGATTTGTACAGAGTGTAAATCTACAGGGTGAGCTTTGCGAGCTTAGCCTAAATGGTTATATGAGTCTTTGTGAAGATGAGGCTACACCATCTATTTATGTGTACTTAAATAACTCAGCCAACGCAGGAAAGCTTGCAGAGAAATACAAAAGCGAACATTCAGAAATTGTAGCTGATACAGTAAATTCTTATAAGTTACAACAAGAAGCTCAAAATATGTATATGAGCATAACCGTTATATTTGTAGCTGTGATTTTTGTAGTGACAATTCTTATTGTGCTTTTCATTCTATATATAGTGATTAAATCATTACTAGTGAAAAGAAGACAGGAATTAGGCATATACAAGGCGATGGGATATACAAGCTCACAGCTTATTTTACAAACAGCAGGCTCTTTTATGCCAGTATCAATTGTAGCGATTGTGCTTTCAAGTGTTATGGCACTATTATATATGCCTTGTATCTATCAGTTTGTTTTCGAGGCATTAGGAGTTATGAAAAACAATATCGAGGTTTCATTTGGATTTTTAATGCTGTTTGCAATAGTTCAGATTATTATAAATATTATTATAAGTATTATTTTATGTATGCCAATAAGAAAAATTTCAGCATACGCATTAATTAAGGATTAAGGTGATTAAAATGGATTTTGGTGATAAATTAAAGCAGTACAGATTAAACGAGGGACTTTCTCAGGAGCAGTTAGCAGAGAGAATAGGTGTATCTCGTCAAGCGATAACAAAGTGGGAGACCAAGCGTGGTCTTCCAGATGTAGAAAATATGATTATCCTTGCAGAGATTTTCAAGCTTACCCTTGATGAGCTTGTGCTTGAGGAGGTTAAAAAGCAGGAGGAAAAGCCTGTAGTTTTTGAGAGTGAAACAGTTTATGATATAGATACTCAAAAGCACTTTGACGTAAATATTGGTGGTGCAAGAAGAATCACTCTAAAAACAGGTGCAGATGAGAAGATACACATTAGACTCTCTTCGGAAACTCTTTCTGAAATTAGTTCTCTTTTCAAGGTTAAGCTTGACGAAAAGAAAAACAAGCTGGATGTTGACCTTCTAAATAAAAAGGGGGTAAGCCGTTTTGAAGCACAGGAAAGTGTGGATGTTATACTTTTACTTCCAGAAAAGTTTACAGAGCATACAGAAGTAAGTGCAAGCGTAAAGGAGCTATTTATTGAAGATTTACGCCTTAGCCGTCTTGAATATGATGGTGACGCAGAAAAGATTTATATTCGTGATACCGAGGGTAGTATAGAACTTACAGCAAAGACTGATTATGAAATCTTTATTTCCGGAAACTGTACACAGCTTGATGTGAATCAGTTCAAAGCAAAAACGGTTGTTCATCTTGAAGATGTAGAGAGCTACAAAATTTTGAACAACGGTAGAAAGTGTAATGTTATCACTCGTAAAAATGGAGACTTAATTGAGCTTGCCGAAAACGAAAACGCACAGAATGCTATCAGTACATCAGGTATTTTCTCTGAGCTGATTGTTGAGATGGAGCAATAACTCTGAGTTTAACGAGGTAAAAGAAATGATAGAAATCAGATATGTTCAATCAGAGGATAAGGAATTCTGGTATAGTATTTTAGAGAAAAGGCTATAGAAAGTGCGATTGAAACAGTAGATTGTTTAATACTATTTCTGTTCTAACAGGTGTACATTTTTGGGCATATTTTTCAACCAACTGCATATCCTTGCTGTGGTATGCTATTCGTCAGATAAAAAATCTGCTCAAAAATCTTATACACTGTTTAAAACAGAAATAGTACAATTAACAAATATTCTGAAGCTTTTTAGGTTAGGGCGTATCTGAAAACTCAAAATGATTATATTATTTAGACAAAACCCATATAGAAGCAATATAAACAAAAGCAAGAAAAGAGGAAGCAAGTTTATCATAACGAGTAGCAACTCTAC
>JAXJQK010000260.1:0-3820 GCA_036311185.1 Acutalibacteraceae bacterium
GAATAATACGCTCAGAATAAACACTTATCAGCTTTGTACTGCTCCAGATTGTGAGTACAGCACAAGCTTTGATAGGTGTTTATTTTTATTTTGCAAAACCATATAAAATAATATTTAAGAGAGTATTGACAAAGTAAAAATAACGTATTACAATATATGCAATATATTGCATAATATAAAAAGGAGGACTGCTATGAAATCTACTGATGTATTAAATATGGTTGACCCTAAATATGCACTGTTCGGATTTTTCTTTGCGTTTAATAACAGGTTGCAAACAGCAGGTGATGCTTTTTATGAGGAAATAACCTGTAAACAGTTTTTTCTATTGGCTTGTATGAATCTTTTTAGTGATACTGCTCCAACTGCAAATGACCTTGCAAAGATAATGGGGTGTTCAAGACAAAATGTAAAAGAAATACTAACAAGCTTAGAGAAGAAAGGTCTTGTTACTCTTACACAATGTGAAACAGACAAAAGAAAACGCACAGTAACGCTAACAAAAAAAGCTGAACAAATAGCCGACAAATACAAAGAAAAGGAAACAGAGTTTCTCGAAAGATTATTTGACGGTGCAACTGATGAGCAAATAAGAAGCACGTATTGCTTTTTATCAAAATTAGAAGATAATTTAAAGATAATTAATGAGGAGATAAGAAAATGAAAACAATTGTAATTTATAATTCAGAAACAGGCTTTACAAAAAAATATGCTCACTGGATAGCTGAAAAAGCAAATGCAGAATGTGTTGAATTTAACAAAGCCAAGAAAATGGACTTTGAAAGCTATGATGCTATAGTTTTTGGAGGTTGGGCTATAGCAGGTTCAATCAGCAAGCTAAAATGGTTTAAAAATAACATATCAAATTGGAGTGACAAAAAGCTGGTTACTTTTTGTGTTGGAGCAAGTCCAATTGAAAATCCCGAGATTAATGCTACATTGCCAAAAAACTTTACCGATGAAGAATTGAAAATAGTTAAATGGTTTTATTGCCCTGGTGGTCTTAATTATGAAGCTATGTCGTTCAAATCAAGAACAATGATGAAAATGTTTGTCAAAATGTTAAACACAAGGAAAGATAAAACCGAAGCTGATTTAGAGCAAATAAGAATGTTGTCATCATCTTATGATATCTCAGATATAAAATATATAGAGCCAATTATAGATTTTCTTAAAAGCTAAAGATTTGTTATCACACAAATAAAACAGAAATAGTATAAGTCCTGAAATTATTATATATTTATTTCAAAACACATAAAAGCTCCACCTATCTTTTCCATAGGTGGAGCTAAAATAATTTTACTTTATTTATTATTCATATCTTAAAGCCTCTATAGGGTCTAGCTTAGATGCCTTAATTGATGGCATTATACCGAAAACAATACCTACAGCCATAGAGAATGCTACCGATAACACTACAGACGCAGGGCTTACTACTATTGGCATATTAGCCACTATACCCACTATTGACGACAAGCCTACACCTATAAGTACACCAAGCACGCCACCTAAGCCTGTAAGCACTGCTGCTTCTGTTAGGAATTGAGAAAGAATCTGACGCTTTTTAGCACCCAATGCTTTTTTCAAGCCGATTTCTCTGGTTCTTTCAGTAACTGACACAAGCATTATATTCATAACACCAATACCACCAACTAACAGAGAAATACTTGCTATACCTGTAAGCAAAATAGAAATAACCTTTGTAATCATTTCGGTTTCTTTTAAATCATCCATAAAGCTTGTTGATTTATACTCAAACTTATCGTTCATAATACTTTGATTAAGTATATCTGCCACCAAAGTACTTACCTTAACAGTATTATCTGTGTTATCAACCTCTACCAAAAGATTTTGAACATCATCATAGCACACAACCTGTGACCAGGATGTTGATGGTACGTACATTTCATTCGCATTAGCTTGCATAGCCATATAATACTCCATTAAGGTTTTTATAGAATCATAATCACGAGGTATTTCTACCACACCTACAACCACCAACAATTCGCCATTAAAGCTTATTGTTTTTCCTATGCAATACTCACCCTGAAATAATGCATCAGCCATAGTTGTATCAATTACTGCTACATTGTTTTTGTTATCGAAATCCTCCTGTGTAAGAAGTCTACCACTAGTAAGATAACAGTTTTTCACTGAGAAAAAGTCAGCCTCTACACCATAAACCTTACCTGTGGCAGTGTTTGATTGATAGGAAACATTACAATTACTGTTTTTGTAGAAAGGAGTTGCCTTAACTACATTTTCAAGTGAATTTACAGCATCAATATTCTCTTGAGAAATAGTATTTACACCTTCAATAGCACCACTCATAAGAGCACTGTAGCTATCTCCCCAAATATCATCTATCTTAAAAACTCCTATTTCTACTGTATTATCACTACCTACAAGCTGAGTTTTCATCATTTCGCTTACGCTTTGGATTATTGAAACAATTACAATTATAGATGATATACCTATAATTATACCCAACATTGTAAGTGCTGAACGCATTTTATGCGACCAAATACCCTTAAACGATAATCTTATATTTTCAATCATACTGTACTCACCCCACTTTAAAACAGAAAACCACTATATAACTCGTCATATGTAGCATCTACTGTTGGCATACCCTCTACGGTTTTTCCGTAAGGTAAACCTATTCTATCATCAGCAGAAACTCCCGAAACAACCTCTGTACTAACATCATAGAATTTTCTTCCTAGCTTAACATAGCGTTTTTCTATTATATTGTTTTCATTTGCAACCATAACATAACTCTTACCATTCTCTGTACGTATGAATGCATTTTCAACCCATACACTTCCAGTATCATCACCTGTATCTATTATTATGAATACACTTTCATCATCTTTAAGCTCTACTTTTTCATTAAGCTCAAATGTAACATCATAATATGATGTTGTATCATCATAGGCGCCAAATCTATCATAGCCACCACCTTGAGAAAGCTCTTCTGAAATATGGGTAATTTTTGCGTCGCAGTTTCCTCCAGCTACATTGGTCTCAACAACAGCTGGCATACCAACAGAAAGATACTGTAAATCGTTTTCGCTTACTGCACCTATTACACTTGTTATAGAGTCATTGACAATTGTTATGTATGAACCCTCTTTTTGTGCTTCCTCTGCTGATTTTGCAACAAATGTAACTGTACCACTTATCTCTGCAACCTCGTTACCTGTTTCAAGAATTTTTTCAGCATTACGCAAATCAATTTCAGCCTGTCTTTTACTGAATTTAAGCTCATTTATTTGACTTTCTTTTTCTGAAATCATATCTTTTAGTTCAGCCTGTGTATACATATAATTCTGATTATCAACAGCTTCTCCTATAGTAATACTTTGAGAAGCGTCATTTTCTGGATAATCAGGATATATCTCATCAGGTATATTATCCTCCATCATAGAAGAACTTCCACCATATGTAACAATTGAAGCAAAAAGATTTGCACCCTGATTTATCTGTATGCTTCCGTCCTCTGCTATTACTACACCTTCACTGCACTGCCAATCCTCTATATCGTTATTTGTAAGCTTTGTACCGTCTATCAGCCAGCTGTAAAGAAGTACTCCTCTTTCATTATAGATATGGAACATTGCATATTTGCTGTTTGATTTTACAGGCTGTGTAATACCTTCTGTTGCGTTTTCTGTAGGAGCTGTAGGCTCGGTTGCTGCTTTTTCTCCTGCAAGATAATTCATATATTCCTTTTTAACAACAGTATCCTCTCCTACATTAAATATAAAAGGAGAGCTTTCACTACCGTCACCACTTAACGGAGTAGTCTTTTTAGTAA
>JAXJQK010000261.1:0-2149 GCA_036311185.1 Acutalibacteraceae bacterium
CCGTCAACCTTTACACTTGCATAGGATACTCTTTGTATTACTGATTTCATTACACACCTCTTATACTCTTGAAACTGATTTCACATCATTAATACTTAAAAGTCTTGAAACAATTCCCTTTAAATGCTCCATACTTGTTACTGTAATTGTAAAATGCATTCTAGCAATACCGTTTTTACTTTCAGCACAGTTAATCGAATGGATAAATATGTGTAGCGAGCTTAATGCATTTGTTACATCAGCAAGCAAGCCTGTGCGATCCATTGCTAAAATTTCAATAGTAGTATGATATGATTCCTGAACATTAGTGCTGTCGTCCCATTTGGCTTTTACCCATCTTGCAGCATTCTCTGAATTAGGTATATCTCTTGGAACATTTTTACAGGAACACTTATGAATAGAAACACCATTACCTCGTGTAATGTAACCTATGATTGAGTCACCACGCATAGGATTACAGCATCTTGCAAGGTTTACCAGCATATCGTCTACACCTTCAATAACAATACCATTGCTTGATTTAGTTGTTACAGGCTTTGTTTCTATTACAGGTATTTCTTCAACCTTATCCTGAACTCTATAATTTTTATTGTAAAGCTCTCTCATTCGAGGCTCAATCTTCCATATTAAAATACCACCGTATCCTATTGATGCATAAAAATCATCAAGACTTGTAAATTGCTTTTTAAGTATTTCAAGGAAAAATTCATTTCTCTCTTGATCTGAAAGTATTATACTGTTACGTTTAAATACTCTTTCTATTTCAGCCTTGCCTCGTTCAATATTTTCTTCTCGGCATTCCTTTTTGAACCAATTCTTAATCTTGGTTCTAGCTTCACTGGTTTTTACCTTTGTAAGCCAATCTCTTTTAGGTCCTGCTGTTTCTTTAGATGTAAGAATCTCTATAATTTCACCTGTTTGAATCATATAATCAATAGGTGTTATTTTTCCATCTACCTTTGCACCAATCATTCTATTACCAACAGCAGAATGAATAGCATAAGCTACATCTATTACTGTTGCACCTGTTGGCAGACTTATTATATCGCCCTTTGGTGTAAAAACAAATACCTCCTCAGGTGCTAGATCGGTTTTTATATTTCTGAGAATATCAGTTTCATCATCGGATTGATTTTCAAGTATTTGTCTTATCCAACTGATTTTTTCAGACATATCACCTTTACTGCCACCATCACTGTTAATGCCTAGCTTATATTTCCAGTGAGCAGCAATACCATATTCTGCTGTGTGGTGCATCTCCCAAGTTCTTATTTGAACCTCGAATGGTACACCCTCTTTACCTATAACTGTAGTATGCAATGATTGGTACATATTAGGCTTTGGTGTAGAAATGTAGTCCTTAAAGCGATGAGGCAATGGTGTGTATATATCGTGTACAACACCTAATATGTTATAACAGTCAATAAGTGAATTTACAATAACTCTTACTGCAAATATGTCATATATCTGTTCAAGTGATTTTCCTTTCATATAAGTTTTTCTGTATATACCATTTATGCTTTTTACTCTACCCTCGATATATATATCGTCAACAAGATTACCAGCTTTTTCTGATATACTCTTTTTAAGATTTTCTATAAATCTAATTCTGCCAGGTTCAGTAAATGCCAGTTGGTCTTTAATTTCTTTATATGCTATAGGGTCGAGATATCTAATAGAAAGATCCTCCATCTCCTCTTTTACAGCTCTGATACCTAAACGATGTGCTATAGGAGCAAAAACCTCCATTGTTTCAAGGGCAATATCACGTCTTTTTTGTTCACGCATACAGCCTATTGTACGCATATTATGAAGGCGGTCTGCTAGCTTGATAATAATTACTCGTATATCATCTGACATAGCTATAAACATTTTTCTTACATTTTCAGCTTGTCTTATTTCTCTATTTGTATAAGGGATTTTTTTCAGCTTTGTCACACCATCTATAAGATGTGCAATCTCTTTTCCATAATCTTTGATTATATCTTCAATTGTTACATCGGTATCCTCTACTACATCGTGAAGTAATGCCGCAACTACCGACTCGGTATCCATACCGAGCTCTACAAGAATGCAAGCAACAGAGGTTGGATGTAAAATATAAGGAACACCTGAAACTCTGCGTTGGTCGCCATGTGCTTCACTAGCC
>JAXJQK010000262.1:0-12117 GCA_036311185.1 Acutalibacteraceae bacterium
AAAGGTATAACCGTATCTGTACTATTTAAGCCCTATGATATAAATATGATTCCTATTGGTGACATCTACCGTACCACGCTCAACCTCATAAAAGCCTACAACAATATAGATTTTGTACTTTACCAGAAAACAGGCAACAAAAACATAACCATAGACTCTCGTTATACAAAATCACGCAAGGATTAATTATGAATTTAATTACCATTTTACTTCTACTTTTCATCTTATATGCTTTATTGATACTAACCCTTATAATATACTTTGCACTTAAAAAGCCAAATAAAAGTGATATACTTATAGTTCTTGGCTGTAAGGTTAAAGGAAACCAACCCAGCAAAAGCCTTAAACGCAGGCTAGACTCTGCCTATACTTTTCTTGAAAAAAACGAAAGCACCTATTGTATAGTTTCTGGTGGAAAGGGCAGTGACGAATTAATAAGCGAAGCTGAGTGTATGTATAGATATCTGATTAAAAAAGGTATATCCCCTAAACGTATTATAAAAGAAGATAAATCTACAAACACCTGCGAAAATTTAATAAATTCATTTAGCATTATAAAAGCACGATTCCAAACAAGCAATGGTGTTGTAATAGCAACCGATTTTTACCATCATTTGCGTGCTAATATAATAGCTAAAAAATACGGCTTTAAAATTTTGGGTGCAGTAAGCAGTATTCCACCTGTTAAAACCTTTACCCTTAACACGCTAAGGGAGCTTGTAGCTGTACCCAATGAAATATTAAAACCAAAGCAAAAATAAACCACTATCTATGTTAAAAGGTTCATAGATAGTGGTTTTTAGTATTAAGCAAAGTGTGTAAAATAAAACACCAGAGCTCTTATTGCAAAAATAATCAAGTATATCAAACACGTACCAATCATAATAACAGGCAGCATTGCATCATCAAGCTTTTTTGTAATGGTATAAAACCACAATGAGCCTCCTCCTTTTACATACGCTACAGAAGTTTCTCTACTGCAAGCCTCGATCATATCAGTAAGTATTATATCATTTTTATATTTATATATAGTTACCTTTACATCGCTCAATGCTATTTCATACGAATTACTAAAAGCATAACGTGAGGTTTCACGAATACACTCGCCATTACAATAATATTCAACTGTTGGATAGTACATATATTTTTCTTTGCCTGTTATTTTATCATCAAATAACTTTTTGCCTCTTTTCTCAGAGATTATCTTCCCACGGTATGACTCTCCTCTTTCTTGGAAACGATTCTTTTTCCTTCTGAACATAATAATCTTCACTGTTTTTATAAGAAAATGAGCTATAAATGGTGTAGCAAAAACTATACCCATCACCATAAAAATAACAGTATCCGTAACAGTTTTACCCTTATATGAATAAATCACATCAACTACACCCATAGCCACAGCAAGAAAAATAAACGCTATTAATAGCACAAAATCATTTAAATCATAACGCTCGTCAACATAATAGTAACCAGCATCATTTTTTATATCCTCTAAAATGTTTTTCGCCATTTTTTAACACTCCTTTACTATTCATTTGATACCATGATTATATTCAATTTATAATCTTGCAAACTCGCCTAAATGTTTTTAGAGGTAGTAAATAATATTGTAAATACTGACACATCGCGATATAATATGCTAAAGAACATCTAGAAAGATTGAAACAGATTGGAAGTAGAACTATGTCTAAAAAGAAAAATACAACCGAAGAAAAGAAAATGCTTTCCCAAAAAATTTTTAACCCTGCCGATAAATCGTTTTACTTTATGTTAGCACGTGCCGAGTGGCTTCAAAGAAAATTGAACAAATTACCTTTGTGGGCACAAAAACGAAGAGAACGAATTTTCAAGAAACTGGTTGGCTCAATTGATGGCAACCCCTATAATGTATTCACTCCGTTTAGAGTTGTTTACGGAAAAAATACTCATATAGGAAAAAACTTTTTTGCAAACTGGAATCTTTGTATCCAAGATTATGCTGAGGTACATATTGGCGACAATGTTTTTATGGGTCCTAATGTATCTATCGTTACAAATCAACACCCACTTATTGCTGATGAAAGAAATCCAAGAATAATTCCCAACAGCCTAATTTCGGGTAGTCGTGGAAATTTTCAAAAAGCATTCCCGATACATATTGGAAATAATGTTTTGATATACACCAACGCAACAATTTGCCCTGGTGTAACCATTGGCGATAACAGTATAATTGGTGCTGGAAGTGTTGTAACAAGGAATATTCCCTCAAACGTTTTTGCGTGTGGTGTTCCGTGTAGAGTAGTTAGAGAAATCACCGAGGCAGATAGAATGGGTGTTCCAGCATTTAATGAATAACACCCTAAATCTAATAATAGATTTAATAACCCAATATATACTCAATTTATAATTTCACAAATTTATCCAAACGCTTTGTCATAAATATTGAAGCAATAATTTTTACAGCATCTGGAATTATATAGGGTACAACGCAACACAGTAAGCCATACAGAATATCTTTTTTCATAATTATACAAAACCACGCTGTCCCAAACACATAGCAAAGTAATATTCCTATTACCATTGACATTGCAAGACTCCAAGCTGTTTTTCCGAGCTTTTCTGTTATAAATCCAACTATAAACGCAGTAAAAAGAAAACCAATTATATATCCACCTGTTGGACCTAAGAGAAAGCCTAATCCTCCCGAAAAGGCAGAAAACACAGGCAATCCCACTGCACCAAGCAATATATAAACAAACACACTACAGGTTGCACGCCTTGCCCCTAATAATGACGCTGAAAGAAACACTCCTACTGTTTGTAAAGTAAAAGGAATTTGTCCAAACGGAATTACAAGCTGTGAACAAACAGCTATTACAGCAACAAAAAAACCTATAATAACTACATCTGAAACATTACTCTTTTTATTATCAGTATTTTTATTAAGAAATAATTTCTTCATTATATGTTATCCTTTATAGAATAGCCAAATAGTATCCCCAAAAACAACGGACAGCGAAATGCTGTCCGTTAATCTTTTGTATTAGGTGCCATTTATTATCAAACCAAAAACAATACACACAATAACAGCAAACATAAGTGCAACAGCTACAATTATAACCTTAAAAATTCTTTCGTATTCTTCAAGCTTAGCCTGATTTTCCTTTAACTGCTCCTGTGTAAGCTCTTTGTTCATACTTTCTTTTTGGTTATCTGACATAGCTACTCCTCAAATTTTATTAGTTAGATGGTATGTATGGTCTTATTGCACTTGCAATCATTGATACAGGGTGTGACTGTAGGAATACTCTACCTGGACCTGTAACGACTGTATTGAATAAGCCCTCACCACCAAATAGATTTTTAATACCTCCACCTGCTCTTTGAACATCCATTGTACAGGTAGCGTCCATAGCTGCAAGGTTACCTGAATCTACAACAATTTGCTGACCAGGTGCAAGGTTGTACTGCTTACAGTAACCATCAATCTCGATAAATGCTGTACCTTGACCTGTTAGCTTCTGCATAATAAAGCCTTCACCGCCAACTAAGCCTGCACCAACCTTTTTATTAAAGCAAATTTCAAGATTTACTCCTGTTGTGCTAGCCAAAAAGCCTGATCGCTGTACAATAATTGGCTGATTAGGTGAAATTTCAAAAGGAATAACTGTACCCATAAAATGAGGTGCAATTGTGATAAATCCTGGACCATTCATAGCTGTGTAGCGGTTTTGGAAAATTGACTCACCACTAATTACCTTTGAAAAAACCTTACCTACACCACCTGCTGTAGTTTCCATCTTCATATTTGGTGACATCCAAACCATTCCGCCACCCTGTGTTATAATTGTTTCTCCGTCATTAAGACTTACTTCAAGAATAGGCATAATTCCGCCTTCAATTTTATAATTCATAAATTAATTACCTCCTCTTATATATTATATACGTTAGTACATTGAAATTGTATCATATTATAGACTATATTTCAATTGCCTGTTTTTATTAAATGCAAAAAATAACAGGTTGCTCACGGCAACCTGTTTATCTTTAAGTAGGATATTTTATCTTGCGTACTCAATAGCACGACTTTCTCTTATAATATTTACTTTAATCTGACCAGGATAATCAAGGTCTGCTTCTATCTTGTCGCAAATTTCACGAGCAAGCAATACCATTCTGTCATCATCAATAACATCAGGCTTAACCATAATTCTTACTTCTCTACCAGCTTGAATAGCAAAAGAGTTTTCAACACCTTCAAATGACATTGCAACCTCTTCAAGCTTCTGAAGTCTCTTAATGTAGTTTTCAAGATTTTCTCTTCTTGCTCCAGGTCTTGCTGCTGAAATAGCGTCTGCAGCCTGTACTATACAAGCAACTACAGTTTTAGCCTCTATATCTCCGTGATGTGCTGCAATGGCATGAATTACAGCCTCGTTCTCTTTATACTTTTTAGCTACATCTACACCTATTTCAATATGAGAACCCTCTATTTCGTGGTCTAACGCTTTACCGATATCGTGCAATAGTCCTGCACGCTTTGCAATAGCAGGGTTCAAGCCTAGCTCCTGTGCAATCATACCAGAAAGGTAGCAAACCTCTTTTGAGTGATCAAGCACATTTTGTCCGTAGCTTGTTCTATAACGTAAACGACCAAGTAGCTTTACAAGCTCTGGGTGAACACCATTAACACCTGTTTCAATAACAGTTCTCTCACCCTCTTGCTTAATAGTTGCTTCAACCTCTTTACGAGATTTTTCAACCATCTCTTCAATCTTTGCAGGGTGTATTCTTCCGTCAGATACAAGTCGCTCAAGTGCAACTCTTGCAATTTCACGACGTACAGGCTCAAAACAAGATATTGTAATAGCCTCTGGTGTATCATCAATTATAAGGTCAACACCTGTAATAGTTTCAATAGCACGAATATTTCTGCCCTCTCTGCCTATTATGCGACCCTTCATCTCATCGTTTGGTAATGGTACAACAGACACTGTTGCTTCGGCAACGTGGTCTGCCGCACAACGCTGAATAGCAAGTGAAATAATATTTCTAGCCTTTTTGTCACATTCGTCTTTAATTTGCTGTTCGTATTCCATAATCTTTGAAGCTTTTTCGTGAGTAAGCTGTTCATCAAGCTTTTCAAGTATAAGGCTCTTAGCCTGCTCTTTTGTAAAGCCTGAAATAGTTTCAAGAAACTCAAGATGACTGTTCTTTATACGTTCAGCCTCTGCATACTCATCTTCAACAGCCTTTTGCTTACGAGCAAGCTTTTCTTCTTTTTTCTCAAGATTTTCAAGCTTTTTCTCTATAGCTTCTTCTTTAGACTGTACACGACGCTCTTGACGCTGAATTTCTTTTCTTCTGTCGTTAGCTTCTTTTTCAGTCTTATCTCTTAGCTGATGAATTTCGTCTTTAGCCTCTAAAATAGCTTCTTTCTTTTTAGCCTCTGCTTCCTTGTAGGCATCGTTAACAATACGCTGTGCTTCTGCCTCTGCTGAACCAATCTCAGCCTCTGCAACCTTTTTACGGTGATTTATACCCATAAAAAATGAAACTGCACCAGAAACTGCACCTACTGCCACAATAAGCACAATAACTAACCATAAATCCATTGTAATGGCACCTCCTTGTTAGACTTTTGATATAATTCTAAAATTCCATTAAGTCATTAATAAACTCGTGGTGCCCGTTATCAGGGATACTCTATTCAATTTTATTCAATTTTATTCAATTTTTTAAAAATACTTTAAAATACGGAAATTTTTAAATTTACCGTAAAAAATACAGGCATACAAAAAATATGCCCAACAATAATTTATTCAAAAATTAAAGTTCAATTTTAAGTAAAAATGAAAAATATATAATAACAGGCTCATAAGAGTCTATTTAAATAAAGTAGATAAAATATCTTTGGTTTTATACCTTTATAAGAATAACATTTTTACAAATTATTGTCAACACGCTAAAGCAAAAAAGCAAAGTAAATTGCAACAATAGAAGTAATTATTTTTCTGTTTTTTGGTTATACTGTATATGTTATATCTACACCTATCAGCAACACATACAATAAATCGTAAGATGATAAAAAATCTGTCAGAAATTTCTGTTAAATTTTTTTGAAGGTCTTGTATTTATTTAAAAAATGCTATAAAATAGTAGTGCTGATTGATATTTAATTAACTAACTAAAGGTATATTTGAAATATACTGTTTGTATTTTCAAATACACCCAAACAGTAAGTAAAATTCCAGGAGGTAATTATCATGGCAATTAAAGTTGGTATTAACGGTTTCGGCCGTATCGGTCGTCTAGCTTTCAGACAGATGTTCACAGCTGAGGGTTACGAGGTTGTAGCTATTAACGATCTAACAGATCCTAAGATGCTTGCTCATCTTCTAAAGTACGATTCAGCTCAGGGTCGTTACGAGCTAGCTGACAAGGTTACTTGCTCAGACAACTCAATTACAGTAGACGGCAAAGAGATCACAATCTACTCAGAGAAGGACGCTAAGAACATTCCTTGGGGCGAGCTAGATGTAGACGTTGTACTAGAGTGTACAGGTTTCTACTGCTCAAAGGCTGCTGCTTCTGCTCACCTAGAGGCAGGTGCTAAGAAGGTTGTTATTTCTGCTCCAGCTGGTAACGATCTAAAGACAATCGTTTACAGCGTAAACGAGAACACACTAACAGCTGATGACAAGATCATTTCTGCTGCTTCTTGTACAACAAACTGCCTAGCTCCTATGGCTAAGGCTCTTAACGATCTAGCTCCAATCAAGAGCGGTATCATGGCTACAATCCATGCTTACACAGGTGATCAGATGGTTCTTGACGGTCCTCACAGAAAGGGTGACCTAAGAAGAGCTAGAGCTGCTGCTGCTAACATCGTACCTAACTCAACAGGTGCTGCTAAGGCTATCGGTCTTGTTATTCCAGAGCTAAACGGCAAGCTAATCGGTGCAGCTCAGAGAGTTCCAGTTCCAACAGGTTCAACAACAATCCTAACAGCTGTTGTTGATGGCACAGTTACAGTTGAGCAGATCAACGCTGCTATGAAGGCTGCTGCTTCTGATAGCTTTGGTTACAACGAGGACGAGATCGTATCTTCAGATATCATCGGTATCCGTTACGGTTCTCTATTCGATGCTACACAGACAATGGTTACTAACCTAGACAACGGCACATCTCAGGTACAGGTTGTTTCTTGGTATGACAACGAGAACAGCTACACAAGCCAGATGGTTAGAACAATTAAGTACTTCGCTGAGCTTTAATTTTAAAACTTACGCTTAGTTTATAATTGATTTTTCACCGACCAACAGTAGATTTTTCTGCTGTTGGTCGGTTTCTTTTATCACGCACAAAATAATCAATCAACGTATTGAATTATTTGTTCAATTATTATATAATTATCGTATAACTGTAAAATATATTTAATAAATATTTTGTGAGGTTGATTTTGTTGCAGGATATAGATATTACTTTAATATTAGTATTAATTATAATAATAATTTTGATTATCGTTGGTATAGTAGTCTTTTTTGCAATAAAAAAGGCAATGTTCAAAGTGAAAAATCAACTATTTAATGTATCAATGACATTTTTTAACACTCCGGATCTTCTTGATGGTATAAAAAAGCAAAAGCTTCTTACAGAGTCTACACCAAAATCAATATCAGCTATGACTAGTGTTTACTTACCTAACATAAAAAACGATTTCCCTGATTTTAATTATGATGAATTTAAACAGAAAACAGAAAATCTATTGTTAAACTATTTCACAGCTATTTCTAACCAAACACCTATACAAAATGTAAACATAACTAACAATGTTGCATTACAGATTAATTCCATTATTTCACAGCTACAAGCAAATAACCATAGAGAATATTACGAAAATATTGTAATACATAGAACTGAAATTAAAAACTATATAAAAAGTCCTGCTGTTTGCAAAATAATTTTTCAAACCTCACTTGGAAATATAAATTATATAGAAGATGCAAGTGGTAGAATTGTTTTCGGAGATAAGGTGTCAAAGGAACAAACCATTTACGAAACAGAGCTTATATATGTACAGGAATTTAAGCAGGAAAAAGACAGCAACCTACTAAAGCACAATATGCTTAACTGTCCTAACTGTGGTGGTCCTATTTCAGATCCAAGTGCAAAATTCTGTGAGTACTGTGGTACAGGTATTAAACAAAAAAATGTGCTAGTCTGGAACTTTAACAGCATAAAAGAGGTTTCGGGCAGAAGGTCACATTAAGATAATATATAAAGAGTATTAAGGAGAGAATTTATTATGGGTATTATTAGAGCTGCCAAAAATGCAGCAATGGGAAACTTCGGCGATCAATATCTTGAGGCCGTACAACCACCGAAATCCTTCACTGAGTCGGTTGTTTTTGCTCCGGGTGTAAGATTAGGTGCAAATGACCCTCGTAACCAAAACAAAAACGGTTCTGAAAACATAGTAAACAACGGTTCACTAATTCACGTATGGCCAGGTACAATGATGATTATTGTTGACGGTGGTAAAATCATTTCTGCTTGTTGTGAGCCTGGTTATGTTACAGTAAGCGATGCTGCTGCACCATCTTTGATGGCTGGTGAGATAACAGGTTCATTGACAGATGCTTTTGAAAGATTGAGATTTGGTGGTATTTCACCTCGTGAGCAAAGAGTTTATTACATAAATATGCAGGAAATCCGTGGCATTAAGTATGGTACAGCTACTCCAATTAACTACTATGATAGTATGTATGATTCTGAGGTATTTATACGAGCTAGGGGTACATATTCATTCAAAATTACTAATCCATTAAAATTCTTTGAACAGGTTATACCTAAGGGTGCTGCTTTAGATAACAAAATTATTGATTTTAATGACATTAAAGAGCAATTTAACAATGAATTTCTTACAGCATTAACAGACTCTCTTGGTAAGATGTCGAATGACGGAATACCATTCCGTAAAGTACAGGGTAATTCATCTAACCTTACAAAATATCTTGCCGATGCTCTTGATTATGAATGGCACGAAATAAGAGGTATGCAAATTCTTATGACCTCACTTGCTGCCTCTTATACAGACGATACTCAGAAAATTATTCAGGAAGCTTCTATGCTAAAAATGCAGGGTAGAGCTCTGTCTGACCCTAATGTACAGGCTGGATATATGGCTAAAAACGTTGCCGAAGGTATAAAGGCAGCAGGTAGCAACTCCGCAGGTGCTACAAACGCATTCCTTGGAATGGGTATGGGTATGAATATGAGTGGCAATATAATGCAGGGCTATCAACAAAATATTCAACCTCAACAGGGCTTCCCACAACAAGGTGGTTATCCTCAGCAGGGATACCCACAACAAGGTGGCTATCAGCAAAATCAGCCACAGGGTATGGCTGGTGTAGCTAGTGCACCAGCTCCAGATAGCTGGAAATGCGAATGTGGTGCAAATAATATCGGCAAGTTCTGTCCTCAGTGTGGCAAGCAAAAGCCAGAGCCTAAACCACAGCCAACTGCAAATGGCTGGGTATGTAGCTGTGGAACACAAAATTCCGGTAAATTCTGTATGGAATGTGGCAGTCCAATGCCTGTTGCTCCTACAAAAACAAAATGTTCACAGTGTGGTTATGAGCCAGAAGACGGTGCATCACCAAAATTCTGCCCTAACTGTGGTAATAGGATGTAATTAATAATTCTAAACGACAGCTGTTTTTATTACAGTTGTCGTTTTCTATTTATCAGAATCATTTTTTGTGATATAATATCAGTATACTTAAAAAGAAAGGATAGTTAAAATGAAAAAGGGGAAAAAATTACTTAAAGCTATGGCTGGTATTATGCTTTCTGCTTTATGTGTAAGCACAAGCCTACCAGTATCGGCTGTAAGTAATGTAGATAGCATTATCTCAAAAATGACCTTAGAGGAAAAAATAGGTCAGATGATAACAGTATCTGTAGAAAATTGGAATGATGAAGGCTTTACAATTATGGAGGATGAGGTAGCTGAGATTATCTCTGCAAGCTCTGTTGGAGGTGTTATTCTCTTTGAAGAAAATTTACAGGATACTGAACAGATTGTAAACCTTACAACAGCTTTTCAAAACGCTGCGTTAAACTCAAAAAACAAGCTACCATTGTTTATCTCAACCGATCAGGAAGGTGGAGAGGTAGTAAGACTAAAATACGGAACATCTCTACCAGGCAATATGGCAATAGGTGCAACCAATAATACACAGTATGCAAACGATATAGGAAGTATTTTAGGCAATGAGCTTTCTGCACTTGGAATAAATGTTGATTTTGCTCCAGCTTTAGACGTAAACACAAATCCACAAAATCCGATAATAGGTTTAAGGTCATATTCATCAGACCCAAATATTGTTGCAAGGCTAGGAGTACAGACAATAAATGGAATACAGAGTAAAAATGTTGTTGCTGTAGCTAAACACTTCCCTGGTCACGGCGATACCTATACAGATTCTCATACAGGCTTACCAGCTGTTGATAAAACGCTAAAAGAAATTGAAGCCTGCGAGCTTGTACCTTTTAAATCAGCTATTGAAAATGATGTAGATATGATTATGACTGCACATATTCAATTCCCACAGATTGAGAAAGAAACCGTTGTTTCAGAAGTAACAGGTAATGAAGTAATTTTACCTGCTACGTTATCAAAAACAATAATCACTGATATTTTAAGAGGTAAAATGGGATATAATGGTGTTGTAACAACTGACGCTATGAATATGGGTGCAATTGCCGATAATTTTACTATATCACAGGCTTGTATTCTTGCAATAAATGCAGGTGTTGATATGTTGCTTATGCCTGTAAGTATCGAAAATGAAAGTAGTAACAGAGTTCTTACAGACCTTATAGGGAATATTAAATCAGCTGTAAAAGACGGTAGAATTAAAGAGTCAAGAATAAATGAGTCTGTAAAAAGAATTTTACAGCTAAAAGAAAAACGTGGTATTCTTAACTATAAAGCACCAAATTTAGAAAACGCTTTAAAAATTGTAGGCAGTCAAGAAAACCACGAAACCGAGGATAATATTTCAACAAGTGCAATCACAGTGCTAAAAAACGAAAATAACACATTACCATTTAAGCCTGAAAAAGGTCAGAAGGTTGTATTGATATCAGCATACAGCGACGAAACACCTTGCTTTGATTACGCAATATCAAAGATGATTTCTAAAAAGGCTATACCAAATGTAGAATATGAAACCTATTACTACAATAACGGAAGTAGCCTTGATGAAATTCTTACAGCAGTATCAGGTGCAGATTATGCCATAGTTCTTTCAGAAATGCTAAGCAATGAAGATATCCTGCCTGAAAGTCTATGCACAACTGTAATAAAAGCAGTTATTGATTGCAGTAAAAGTAATAATGTAAAATGTGCTGTTGTAAGTGTGGGTAAGCCATATGATACAGCTAATTATACAGAAGCAGATGCTTTACTTGTTGCATATGGTTGCAAGGGTATGAATGCAGATGATACAAACGGTTCACTACCAGCTACTTACACATACGGGCCTAATATTATTGCATCGGTAGAGGTTACTTTTGGTTATAAAAATCCTTATGGTATATTGCCTGTAGATGTTCCAAGAATAAGAGATGATGGAACAATGGATATTTCTCAGAATACTTTCAGTAAAGGCGACGGTTTATTATATGTTGGCACAGAAAGACCAACAGAAGGCTCATCGTTGGGAGCTGAGGTTATAGTAGAAAAATCCACCACAGTTATTAAAGATGGTGGAGGCTTTACAGATACTTTGATTATGAGACTCTACGAAAAGGGAACACTAAATATTGTATTGGCACTTTCTGTATGTGCACTAACTGTATTTATGATACTTATTGTGGTAATTATAAAGAGCTTAAAGCCTGCTAAGCATAGAAATAAAGCAATCAAAAAAACAAAAGCAATTATTGAAGAGATTGAATCCAAAAAGGAAGAATAAATAAAAGAAGGGGCTGTCTCACTAATCAAGTGAGACAGCCTAATTTTTATGCAAAAAAAGAAGGAGACTTCGGTGAAGAAGTCTCCAAAATGGTGTATAATGTAGTTGACAAAAAAACAAAACCACCATAAAGGATTGTACAACAATG
>JAXJQK010000263.1:0-6119 GCA_036311185.1 Acutalibacteraceae bacterium
TAAGGTAGTAGACGCTATAAAGGAAATGAACGGTATAGCAGTTATTACAGCTGACCACGGTAATGCTGACAAAATGCTAGAAGAAGACGGTTCTCCATTTACAGCACACACAACAAACCTTGTTCCTTTGTGCGTAGTTGGTTACGACTGCAAGCTAAAGGCAGAGGGTGGTACACTTGCAGATATTGCACCAACAATGTTACAAATGATGAACCTACCACAGCCTGCTGAAATGTCAGGTACAAGCTTGATTGAGAAATAAGTTTAATTTTTAAAAATTAGGTTTATAAAATAAAATCAGCCACAGCTAAAGCAATTTCGCATTAGCTGTGGCTTTTTGTCTGAAAATGGTTAAATACAAAATGACATCTCCTACAAGTGCTATAGAGAAAAACAACAAAATTTCAACAAAACGCTATATTTAATTTGTTTTGTTTTAGGTGTGGATTTTTCTTGAATTATTTGGTAAAATAGATTTCGCAAAGAAAATTAAACTGAACCTTGAGTTTGAATGTAACTTTTACACAAACCCTAAATTGAAAAATCGCTAATATAATAAGCATAACAATAATTTCGGAGGCATTATGAACTACAACGAATATATAAAAATAAATGAAAATGCAGATTGTGCTGTTTTAATGGTTCACGGTATTGCTAACTCACCAAGACATTTCGACTGGCTAATACCTTTAATTCCGGATGATTGGTCTGTATGTAATATTCTTCTTGACGGACATGGTGGTAGTGTAAAAGATTTTTCAAGAACTTCAATGACAAAATGGAAGCAACAGGTAGATAGCTGTTTGGAGAGATTATCGCAACAGCATAAATCTATAATTGTAGTAGGGTATTCTATGGGTACATTACTCACAATGAGGCTAGTAGAAAAGTACTCACAAATAAAAGGAATGATTTTATTAAATACTCCTCTTGAAGTGGCAATAAAGCCTGATGTAGTTATGCGTTATTTAAAAATGGCGTTTGGAAAGTTAAATATGAATAATCCTATTGAATTGGCTACATATAACGGTATAAGTGTTAAAATGGAACCATATCTATGGAGATATTTGTGGTGTATACCACAGGTAGTTGAACTACTAGACCTTTGCAAACAATGTAGAACTATAGTGAACAATTTTAAAATACCATGTTACGCATTTTGGGGCAAGAAAGATGAGGCTGTATCTTTAAAATCAAAGAAGTATTTTATGGATAATGATAATGTGTGCTGTAAGGTATTTGATAATTCAGGACATTTCTATTACGAGCCTGAACTTAGGGAAGAGGTAAGCTCTGATTTTAAACATCTTATTAATGAAAATATATGTGCCTAATATTTAGGTCGTATCTGAAAACTCAAAATAACTGTCTATTTTTGTTTTCAGATGCTCCCTAGTCCACAGCTAATACAATCTGTACTGGCTGTGGATTTTGTCTTAATATAGGTTGTCTAATTATAAAACTCTTGTAAAATTTCTGTGGTGGTGTATAATAGTAGTGATTATTATAATTGATATGTAAATTTTATAAATCGAATGTAAATGCTATGTATACGACCAATATACAAATTAAAGTATTAATACTATTCTTATAATTAATCAAAATATTGTAGAAAAAGAGGAAATTTATTATGAATATGATTTTTGAAAGAAAGCTTACTATTCCAAAGGAAATCAAGGAGCAATATCCATTATCTGATGATATGGCTAAAATTGTTAAGGATAGAGCGGTTGAAATAAACGATATATTTACAGGTAAATCTGATAAATTTGTTCTTGTTATAGGGCCTTGCTCTGCTGATAGTGAAGAAAGCGTAATTGACTATATTTCTCGTTTGCGTGTGCTACAGGATAAGGTAAGTGACAAGATTTTTATAATTCCTCGTATATATACAAATAAGCCAAGAACAACAGGTGACGGTTACAAGGGTATGCTTCATCAGCCTGACCCTACTGAAAAGCCTGATATGCAAAAGGGTATAGTGGCTATAAGAAATTTACATATTCGTGCACTTAAAGAAACCGGATTTTCTTGTGCTGATGAAATGCTTTATCCGGAGAATTACAGATATCTAAATGATATATTAGCATATGTAGCTATTGGTGCCCGCTCTGTAGAAAACCAACAACATAGACTTACCGCAAGTGGACTTGATATTCCTGTAGGTATGAAAAACCCTACCAGTGGTGATATCTCGGTTATGATGAATTCTATTACAGCAGCACAGCATAAGCATACATTTATATACCGAGGCTGGGAGGTTCACTCACAGGGTAATCCTTGTGCTCATGCTATACTTCGTGGTTATGTAAACAAACACGGTCAGCCACAACCAAATTACCACTATGAAGACCTTATTAATTTATGTGAGACATATTCTAAAACAGATCTATTGAATCCTGCTGTAATTATTGACACCAACCATTCAAACTCCAGAAAAAACCATCTCGAGCAAATAAGAATAGCTAAAGAGGTTTTGCATAGCTGTCGTCACGATGCTGATGTTAAAAAGCTTGTAAAGGGTTTTATGATTGAAAGCTATATTGAAGATGGTGCACAAAAAATAGGTGAAGCTATTTACGGAAAATCAATAACCGATCCTTGTCTTGGTTGGGAAAAAACCGAGAAGCTGGTTTTGGATATTGCTGATTTATTATAATGTTTTGGTTTTTAAATTAATTGTATTTAATATAAGATTGATATTTCGTTTTGTTTTGTGAGTGATAAAACTTTTAGTATGCAGATTTCCGATAACAGAAATATACGGTATACTCTTCTGAAATTGTATGTACGACTTTGGCAAATAAAAAATTTTATTAAGCTTTTTATTCTTTGTTTTTTATAGAATTATGCGTTATTATATATATATTTCTTTAAAAACGCCATGAGTTTATGAAAAATGCACAAAAATTTATTCTTGATTTTTAAATAGAATTTTGTCGGTAAACCATTGACTAATAAATAAAATAAAGGTAAAATCACCATGTTAGTAATATGATGTTCAAGTATTTTTGTTATTGTATATAATATTGATGATTTTTGATAAAAGACTTGTTCGGTAACCGTAAAAATATCGTAGGAACGAGTGATTTTTTGTCAGACGATGACAATTTTTTTGCAGGAATACTGTATGTCTTTCAATAAAAAATTGGCTAAGTATGACAGAAAAAGAATTGTTCAAACGGTGTTTTGGAGATTATCGAACAGGTCTAATTTTTTTAAATAGTATAATTGTGTCGCTGTTATAAACATTTTTAGCATTTAATAGATATTTTAACAAATTTGTTATGGTTTAGCAGGGGGATCAGTATGATTTTTATGGCGTAGTATTATGAATATTTTATAAAAATGGAGGAGAATTTATGAAGCGTATACATTGGTTTGAAATTATGGATTTTGATTGGTTTCCTAGTTTCTTTAGAGATATTATCACAGATACAATTAAGATAAGTGATAAAAACCCTATATTTAATAGAATTGTACCTGTAATTATTAAGGCTATGGAGAAAAGTAAAACAAACACTGTTGTTGATTTATGTTCTGGCGGTGGTGGTCCTTGGTTTCAGTTATTTCACTTGATAAAGAAAGAAAAACCTGACTTTGAATTGAAGTTTACAGATTTATTTCCAAACAAAAAAACAATTGATAGTATTCCACCTGAATTGAGAGAAAATATTGAATACATATTAGAACCTATAGATGCAACAAATGTTCCTAAAGATTTAAAGGGAATTCGTACATTTTTTGGAAGTTTTCATCATATGAGACCAGAACAAGCAAAACAAATATTAGAGGGAGTTGCAAAGGACAAAGTTGGTATTGTTGCAGGAGAAGTTTGTATGTTTCCTCGAGATAAAGCTTGGTTATTACTAGTTTTTGAATTATTATTTTTTCCATTTTATTTGCTTATGTACTGGATTATGGCGATAAAGGCTATTAAGGGTACTATTTTAACTAAAATACTAAGATTTATTTTTATTTATCCTATTCCTGTTATCCCATTAGTTATGATGTGGGATAGTGCAGTTTCTGCGATGAGAGTTTATACAAAAGATGATTTGGAGAATATTATTAAGGATATTAAGGTGGATGGATATGTACTTGAAGCAAAGGAAATACCACCATCCCGAAATCAGCCTGCAATTCACTATTGTATAGGTTATCCTGTTGATGATAACGAAGGTTAATTATGTGCTCTTGCTCTAGGATCTGTTTGAAACAATCGAAAACATTGTCTGTTTTGTTCCAAAATCTGTGTTTTCAGAGTTAAAATCACCTGTTTTGGAACAAAAATCTAGCATCTTTTCTTTTTTTATCGCTTTCAAAGGGTGTTTAGGTTGTATCTGAAAACTGAAAATATCTTTCTATGTCTGTTTTTTATATTTTCAGATATATATTTGTGATTTCTTTAGGCGATAACAAAATATCATAATTATAACATAACTATATAAGGGGTTGCCTCACTTTCATTAGTGAGACAGCCCCTTCTAATAATTTAAGCTTTATATATTTGAGTTTGTTAATTTTGCTTAAATTTTATTTGTTTGAAGTTGTACATTAATTATTCCATAGCTCGAATTTAAGATATATTTAATCTCATTACTATTCAAACAAAGGAGTACTGAAATATCTCTCGGCTGTATCGGGTAATACTGTGATTACGGTTTTGCCTTTACCTAATTGTTTAGCCATTTTAAGTGCAGCTGCAACATTGGTTCCGGAGCTTATACCGCACATCAAGCCCTCAAGTCTTGCTAAATCTTTAGCTGTTTGTATAGCCTCTTCATCGGTTACTATATAGATATCATCGTAAATTTTTAAATTTAGATTATCTGGGATAAGTCCATCACCTATTCCCATTTGTATATGAGTACCAATTGTGCCACCTGCAAGAATAGCAGCATTTTCAGGCTCTACTGCCCATATTTTTATATCTGGATACTGTGCCTTTAAAACCTCACCGATACCTGATATTGTACCACCGGTACCAATACCTGAGCAAAAACCATCAATTGGTTGTGCTACCTGTTCCATTATTTCAAGTGCTGTATGGTGTTTGTGAGCCAAAGGATTTGCAGGGTTTGAAAATTGCTGTGGTACAAAAACGTTAGGGTTTTGTTCTGCCATTTTAAGTGCCTCTTGTAAGCAACCCTCAATACATTTACCGATATCACCATCATCGTGTACCAATTTAACCTCAGCACCATAGTGTTCAACTAATTTTCTACGTTCTACACTTACCGAGTCGGGCATAATAATTATTGTTTTATATCCTCTTACTGCACCTATAAGAGCAAGCCCTATTCCTTGGTTTCCGCTTGTAGGTTCAACTATTATTGTATCTTTATTTATTAAACCCTGTTTTTCTCCCTGTATTATCATATTATAGGCTGTACGGGTTTTTATAGAACCACCCACATTCAATCCCTCAAACTTAACAAGAACCTGTGCATCATTTTCTCCAACCATTCTGTTAAGTCTGATTATTGGTGTGTGTCCCATTGCATCTAATATATTATTATAAATCATCCTAAGATATCCCTTCTGTAAATAATCCCAATTATTCTAATTATACAACTTAATGTATATATAATTCAAGACCTTAATAAGATATAAATGTATTTTATATTATAAATATAAAATACATTTATGAAATTGGTTCGTAAAATCAAAGTAAAATCATAAAAATAATTGTAATTTCTAACTAATATGTTATAATAACCTTGTCTTGCCAATTTATATATTGGCAAAAAGGAGGATATTATGTCTATTTTCGACAAATTTACACGTAAAGAAAAAAGTGTGCTTAACATTATAATAGTAGGATGTGGTAAGGTTGGTACTACATTGCTACAAAGACTATCAGAGGAAGGTCATAACGTAACATTAATAGACAATAATCAGAGGCTTGTTGAGAATCTGTCGAATTCATATGATGTTATGGGTATAACAGGAAATGGTGCCAGCTGTAAGGTTCAGATGGAGGCAGGTATAGAAACTGCTGATTTGTTTATAGCTGTTACAGAATCTGATGAGCTTAATCTTCTATGCTGTACAATAGCGAAAAAGGTAGGTGATTGCTCAACCATTGCAAGAGTAAGAAACCCTGTATATAGTGA
>JAXJQK010000264.1:0-9526 GCA_036311185.1 Acutalibacteraceae bacterium
ATAGGTTTTCTTCCAATTCGAGATAATTTGATTTCTAATTCAGCCAATTCTCGCACCTCCTTACCATACAAATGCTAGGATTTCGCCACCTACGTTTTCTTTACGAGCCTGACGGTCTGTCATAACGCCCTTAGAAGTTGAAACGATAGCTACACCAAGGCCTTTAATAACCTTTGGCATATCCTCAACATTGCTATATCTACGCAAACCTGGCTTAGATACTCTTCTTAGACCTGTAATAACAGGCTTCTTACCCTCAAGATACTTAAGAGTAACAGTAATAACGCCCTGCTTGCCATCTTCAACTACAGTAAAATCCTTAATGTAGCCTTCATCTAACAAAATCTGGCATATAGCCTTCTTCATATTTGAAGCAGGAATCTCTACAGAATCGTGCTTCGCAGAACTTGCATTACGGATTCTTGTAAGTAAGTCTGCTATTGGATCAGTAATCTGCATAACATTAACCTCCTTCGTGTATTACCAGCTTGCCTTTTTAACGCCTGGAATCTGGCCCTTATAAGCTAACTCTCTGAAACAAATACGGCATACTCCGTACTTACGAAGATAAGCGTGTGGTCTGCCGCAGATGTTGCATCTGTTGTACTCTCTAGTAGAAAACTTCTGTGTTCTCTGCTGCTTAACTTTCATTGCTGTTTTAGCCACGACAATACCTCCTTATTTCGCGAATGGAGCGCCCATAAGTGTTAGTAGCTCACGAGCCTCTTCGTCTGTCTTAGCGGTAGTAACAAAACAAATGTCCATACCTCTAACCTTGTCAATCTTATCGTACTCAATCTCAGGGAAGATAAGCTGTTCCTTTAGACCCATATTGTAGTTACCACGACCATCGAAACCATTAGCGTTAATACCTCTAAAGTCACGAACTCTTGGTAGTGCAACATTGAATAGTCTGTCTAGGAACTCGTACATTCTCTCGCCTCTTAGTGTAACCTTAGCACCGATTGGCATACCCTCTCTTAGCTTAAAGTTAGCAACTGACTTCTTAGCACGACAGATGTGAGCCTTCTGACCTGTGATAATTCCAAGATCTCTTACTATAGCGTCGATAACCTTTGAGTTCTCTCTAGCCTCTCCAGCACCAACATTAATAACGATTTTGTCTAGCTTTGGAATCTCCATTACACTTTTGTAGGAGAACTTTTCCATAAGTTTTGGTGCAACATCGCTTTTATAAAAGTCTTTTAGTCTTGCCATTTCTTATAATCCTCCTTACAAAATTTCTCCGCATTTTCTGCAGATGCGGCTCTTTACGCCCTTCTCATCAATCTTATGACCGATACGAGTTGGCTTCTTGCAACGAGGGCAAACGATCTGAACCTTAGATGCATACATAGCACCCTCAGCCTTTACGATACCGCCTGCTTCACCCATTCTTCTTGGCTTGATATGCTTTGATACCATGTTAACGTTCTCTACGATAACCTTGCCTTCTTTTGGGCTAACAGCCATTACCTTGCCTTTTTTACCCTTGTTCTTACCGCTTAATACTACAACAGTGTCACCTGTTTTAACATGAACTTTATTTATCATAAGTGAGCACCTCCATTAAAGAACTTCAGGAGCAAGGCTAAGAATCTTCATGTAATCCTTATCACGAAGCTCTCTAGCAACTGGTCCAAAGATACGTGTGCCCTTTGGATTCTTGTCTTCCTTAATAATAACAGCTGCATTTTCGTCGAAACGAATATATGTGCCGTCTTCACGACGTACGCCCTTAGCTGAACGTACGATAACTGCTTTTACTACATCGCCTTTTTTTACAACGCCGCCTGGTGCTGCTTTTTTAACAGAAGCAACTACAACGTCACCGATGTTTGCGTATCTCCTTCTGGTACCGCCGAGAACTCGGATGCACATTAACTCTTTTGCTCCAGTGTTATCGGCAACCTTTAGGTAGGTCTGCTGTTGAATCACAGTAATTCCTCCTTTATACTTGGGCTAAATTATTTAGCCTTCTCAATAATCTCGACTAGTCTCCATCTCTTATCCTTAGAAAGAGGACGAGTTTGCATAATCTTTACTCTATCGCCAATGCCACACTCGTTGTTCTCGTCATGAACCTTTAGCTTAGCTGTTCTCTTTACAACCTTACCATATAGAGGGTGCTTAACGCTATCCTCAATAGCAACAACGATTGTCTTATCCATTTTGTCGCTAACAACTTTACCTACATTGGTTTTTCTTAGATTTCTTTCACTCATGGCTTAAACCTCCTTCTATTAGGCATTAGCGCTGTTCTTTTCCATCTGTGTAAGTACAGTTTGTACTCTTGCGATGTCCTTTTTAACAGCACTGATACGCATTGGGTTCTCTAGCTGATTTATAGCCAATTGGAAGCGAAGGTTAAATAGTTCCTCTTTAAGGCTCTTGAGCTTCTCCTGAAGCTCTTCTACACTTAAATTTCTTAGCTCTGAAGCCTTCATTATTGCTCACCCTCCGTTTCTTTCTTAACAAATTTACACTTAATTGGTAGCTTATTAGCTGCAAGTCTCATAGCTTCTCTTGCAGTCTCCTCTGATACGCCACCAAGCTCGAACATAATTCTGCCTGGCTTAACAACAGCTACCCAATACTCTGGTGAACCTTTACCTGAACCCATTCGAGTTTCAGCAGGCTTTGCTGTAACTGGCTTATCTGGGAATATTTTAATCCAAACCTTACCAAATCTCTTGCAGTATCTTGTCATAGCGATACGGGCTGCCTCGATCTGGTTAGATGTAATCCAAGAAGGCTCTAATGCCTGAAGACCAAAATCACCGTAAGAAATCTTATTACCACGGTAAGCCTTACCTGTCATACGACCTCTGTGTACTCTTCTGTATTTAACACGCTTTGGTAACAGCATTATTTATTGCCTCCTTCCTTGCGTGGCTTTCTGCTACGACGGTTGTTCTCGTTTGTATTCACATTAAGAACCTCGCCTCTGTAAAGCCATACTTTAACACCGATACGACCATATGTTGTTGCAGCCTCTGCAAAACCGTAGTCGATATCTGCTCTTAGTGTCTGTAGAGGAATTGTACCCTCGTGGTATGTCTCTGAACGAGCGATTTCTGCACCGCCTAGACGACCTGAACACATAATCTTAATACCCTTAGCACCGAACTTCATAGCTCTGCCGATTGACTGCTTCATAGCACGACGGAATGAAATTCTGTTCTCTAGCTGAGCTGCGATGTTCTCTGCAACTAGCTGAGCGTTAAGATCAGGTGATTTAACCTCTACAACATTTATATTAACTGGTTTACCCAGCATAGCCTCACACTGCTTGCGAAGCTTTTCAATTTCACTACCCTGCTTACCGATAACTAGACCTGGCTTAGCACAGTGGATGTGAACTCTTACCTTTGAAGCGTCACGCTCAATTTCAATCTTAGGAACACCTGCTGCATATAGCTGCTTCTTTAGTGTTTTACGAAGATTATAGTCTTCTACTAGCTGATCACCAAAGTTGCTCTTGCCTGCAAACCAGCGTGAGTCCCAATCTTTAATAACGCCAACACGCATACCGTGTGGATTTACTTTCTGGCCCATTGCAATTCCTCCTTAGATTATTCAGCTTCTTTTAACACCATTGTGATGTGAGAAGTCTTCTTGTCAATTCTATATGCACGACCCTGTGCTCTTGGACGAATTCTCTTTAGGGTAGGACCCTGACTTACTGAGCATTCTGCTATATATAGTTTTGATACGTCCATATTGTGGTTTGTTTCAGCGTTTGCCATAGCTGATTTTAGCAGCTTTTCCAGTGGCTCGCAAGCGGCCTTAGGAGTGTGCTTTAGAATAGCCATAGCTAGGTCAGCTGGCTTGTTTCTGATTAGATCAAGTACAATCTTAACCTTTCTTGGTGAAATACGGACATATTTTAGATAAGCCCTTGATTCTGCCATGTTAATTCTCTCCTTCCGCCTTATCTCTTGGATGTCTTAGAACCGGCGTGACCTCTGTATGTTCTTGTTGGTGCGAACTCGCCTAGCTTGTGACCAACCATATCTTCAGTTACATAAACCGGTACATGCTTGCGTCCATCGTGAACTGCAAATGTGTGACCTACGAATGCTGGGAAAATTGTTGAAGATCTGCTCCAAGTTTTTAGGATCTTCTTTTCGCCGGCTTCGTTCATTTCTAGAACCCTCTTGTATAGTACAGGCTGTACATAAGGTCCCTTTTTAATGCTTCTTCCCATTTGTAAAGCTCCTTTCTGTATGCCTATTACTTACCGTTTCTACGCTTTACAATAAGCTTATCTGAACGGTTCTTCTTCTTTCTGGTCTTGTAACCAAGTGCTGGTTTACCCCAAGGAGTAACAGGACCTGGACGACCGATAGGGCTCTTACCCTCACCACCACCATGTGGGTGGTCATTAGGGTTCATTACAGAACCTCTTACTGTTGGTCTCCAACCCATGTTACGCTTACGACCAGCCTTACCGATCTTAACGTTCTCATGGTCTGTGTTACTTACCTGACCAATTGTAGCCATACAGTTTACTGGTACATTTCTTAGCTCGCCAGAAGGTAGTCTTAGTAGTGCTAGACCATTCTCCTTAGCCATTAGCTGAGCCATATTACCTGCAGCTCTTGCAAGCTGAGCACCCTTACCTGGGTAAAGCTCTACGTTGTGGATAAATGTACCTGTTGGAATATTAGCAAGTGGAAGTGCGTTACCAGGCTTGATATCAGCAGACTCACCTGCAACAACCTTGTCGCCAACCTTTAGACCGTTTGGTGCTACGATGTAGCTCTTTACGCCATCCTCATACTCTACAAGAGCGATGAATGCTGAACGGTTTGGGTCATACTCAAGTGATTTTACTGTAGCTGGTACATCGAACTTCTGTCTCTTAAAATCGATAATACGATACTTTCTTCTGTTACCGCCGCCTCTGTGACGAACAGTAATTCTACCGTAGCTATTACGTCCTGCCTTCTTGTTAAGTGGAGCAAGCAAGCTCTTCTCAGGTGCTACCTTTGAAAGAACAGAATAGTCAGTTACAGACATATTACGCCTAGCATTTGTGGTAGGTTTATATACTTTAATAGCCATTGTCTTTCACTCTCCTCATGATGGCTTTGCGGGAAAATGGCATTCCCATACATTCTGCCTGTTAAATTGTTTAAATTTTTACAGGCTTACATCATGCCTTCAAAAAATTCAATTGGTTTGCTGTCTGCAGTTAGTGTTACGTAAGCCTTTTTCCAGCTCTTTGTGTAACCCTGATATCTGCCCTGACGGCGAAGCTTGCCACGCATGCTAACTGTGTTAACCTTAGCAACCTTTACCTTGAACAGTTCTTCAACTGCCTTAGCAATCTCTATTTTGTTTGCAGCCTTAGCTACCTCAAAAGTGTACTTCTTATCAGCAATACCCATCATACTTTTCTCAGTAACGATTGGTCTGATTACGATATCCTGTGCTAGCATTATGCGTACACCTCCTGAATTTTCTCAACTGCTTCCTTAGCGATAATTAGCTTATCTGCGTTTAGCATATCGTAAACGTTTAGTTCGTTTACCTGAGCTGTCTTAACACCAGGAATGTTTCTTGCAGAGTTGATAACCTTCTTATCAACTGTTGGTAGAACGATTAGAGCCTTCTTCTCGCTGCCTACTGCATTTAGCATAGCTGCCATTGTCTTTGTGCTGAACTTATCTGTTGTGATGTTGTCAATAACAATGATATCACTGCTTGCAGCCTTAGCTGAGAAAGCTGACTTCATAGCAAGTCTTCTAACCTTCTTATTTACTGTATAGCTGTAATCTCTTGGCTTTGGAGCAAATACGATACCGCCGTGTGTCCACTGTGGAGCTCTTGTTGAACCCTGTCTAGCGTGGCCTGTACCCTTCTGTCTCCATGGCTTTCTACCGCCACCAGAAACCTCAGCTCTTGTTAATGCTGATTGTGTGCCCTGACGCTGGTTTGCAAGGTAGTTTACTACCATATGATGCATAACTGCTGCGTTTGGCTCAATTCCGAATATTGCATCTGAAAGCTCCATTGTTGAAACTTCCTTACCTGCCATATCTAGTACTGCTATATTAGGCATTTAAACTCCTCCTTTCTTACGCCTTTACGGTGTCACGAATTACTACGATGCCACCGTTAGGACCTGGAACAGCGCCCTTAATAGCGATTAGGTTGTTCTCTACGTCAACCTTTACTACTGCTAGGTTCTGTACTGTAACTTTTTCTGCACCTAGGTGACCTGCCATTTTCTTACCCTTCCAAACTCTTGAAGGACTTGAACAAGCACCCATAGAACCACCGTGTCTAGCTACTGGACCAGAACCGTGTGTTTCCTTTAGTCTGCTGAAGTTCCAACGCTTAATAACGCCAGCGTAACCCTTACCTTTGCTTGTACCAGTTACGTCTACTTTGTCTCCAGCTGCAAATACATCTGCCTTTAGGATGTCGCCTACATTGTAAGCATCTACATCTTCAAAACGGAACTCACGAAGTGTTCTCTTTGGAGCAACACCAGCCTTGTCGAAGTGACCCTTCATTGGCTTGTTTACCTTGTGAGCCTTCAAATCGCCGAAACCGATCTGAACTGATGCGTATCCGTCGTTTTCAACAGTCTTCTTCTGAGAAACAACACATGGGCCTGCTTCTACAACTGTTACAGGTACAACGTTACCTTTTTCGTCGAAAATCTGTGTCATACCGATTTTCTTACCAATCAGTGCTTTCTGCATTTATAATGCCTCCTATAAGGTTATTGGTTGGCTTTTGCCAACTTGACCCCAACTGTCCGGTTGGTTGGAATTAAGATTAAAGCTTAATCTCGATTTCAACACCAGCAGGGAGTTCTAAGCTCATTAAAGCCTCGACCGTCTTATTAGATGGTCTTAGAATGTCGATTAGTCTCTTATGAGTTCTAATCTCAAACTGCTCACGGCTGTCCTTGTACTTATGAACAGCTCTTAGAATTGTTACAACCTGCTTCTCTGTAGGTAGTGGTACAGGACCTGAAACTCTAGCACCTGTCTTCTTAGCAGTAGCAACTATTCTCTCTGCTGACTGATCCACTAACTGATGGTCGTAACCCTTTAGTCTGATTCTAATCTTTTCCTTGACTGCCACAATCATCGCCTCCTTAAATATTGTTAGTTGGCGGGCAACCCTTTTCTAAGAACTTCACACCCTACCGGGTGTTTCATCCCTTTCTATTTAAAAACCGGATAGACATAAGTCAACCCGGGAATAGTCGAAAAGCGTCCAAGCCGTATTTTTGCACACAGCAACCCCTCGTGTGCTATAATAATAGCTTGTAATAAACATATTCTCTGTCGCCCGGTTTAAAATCGGACATACTCCACGGAAAAACCGACATCTTTCAGTCGCAACCTCCCGCTTCATCGCATATCTGTCGCAGTCACGCAAGTGTTATTATAGCATAAGAAGTCTGTTTTTGCAAGCATTTAGCATATTTGATATATGTTTTGTTTAGTAGAACTTATATCAACTATCGCTTTTCTTTTTGTTGATTTTTCACAACAATTCTTACTGATAAACAACAGCTGACAATACAACTGATCCCACAATAAGTATAGCACATACAATAGCTACTATCCTCACAAAAAGCTTCTGTTTTTTATTGTAATTCATATTTTTCACCAACCTTACTCTTTGTATTCATTTTCTTTATTATAATATGAAACTTAAACAAATTCAACAGATAAATTATACTAAATCCCTTTGTCAGTATGTTAAGTACAATAGCATTTCGTTGAATTAAAAATAATACTGTGGTATACTATACTATAAAGGAAGTGATTTGAAATGATTCATATTTATTATGGTGATGGTAAGGGTAAAACAACAGCCTCAGTAGGGTTAGCTATAAGAAGTGCAGGCAATGGCAACAATATACTATTCACACAATTCTTCAAAGGCGACACAAGCGGAGAACGCAGAATTATGGAATGTATACCAACCATAACATTACCTGAGCTACCTAAGAAGGTTAGGTTTATCTTCGACCTTTCTCCTGAAGAGCATATAGAGTACAAATCAAAGGTACTGGATTTATTTGATTTAATAGTAGAAAATATAAATAAATACGATATGATAGTTGCAGACGAGATTTTCTCTGCTGTTGATGTAGGCTTTATTACGCTTTCAGATGTTCTTGCACTGATAAAAAAATGTCCTGAAACAACAGAGCTTGTTTTGACTGGTCACAACGTAGATAAAAGCATACTAACCTATGCAGACTACGTTACCTATATGTCAAAAATAAAACACCCATACGATACAGGTGTAATAGCAAGAAAAGGTATTGAATTTTAGTTGTATAAATTTGTAGAGCCGAGATAAAAGCAAGGAGTGTGATAATTTATGGAATTTAGCGAAAAGCTTTTAGCTTTAAGAAAACAAAAGGGCTGGACACAAGAAGAGCTTGCAGAAGCCTCGTACGTTTCTCGTACAGCTATTTCAAAATGGGAGTCTGGAAGAGGCTACCCAAATATAGAATCACTAAAAGCAATATCAAAGCTGTTCTCTGTTTCTATTGATAATCTTTTATCTAACGAAGAGCTTATCACAGTAGCTGAAACAGACTCAAAAGAAAAAACACATAAAACACACACTGTTATTTTCGGACTTGTTGACTGTATGGTTGGTCTTTTAATATTTCTTCCATTTTTTAGCCAACAATTTGAAGGACGATATATATCGGTTTCAATAATGCAACTAACCGATATTTCAACATATATGAAAGCTGTGTACATTACACTGATTGCGCTTTCAACACTTTTAGGAATACTTCAATTAGCATTGCAAAATATCGAAAATAGATTTTGGCAACTCAAGAAAAATCACATATCTATAATTCTGAGCATTACAGGGTTACTCTGTTTTATTCTAAGCAATCAACCTTACGCAGGGGTGTTTTTGCTATTTATACTTATAATTAAGGGCTTTTTAAGCCTAAAAGCGTAATGACACCATTCGTGTCATTGGCGTAACACTGCGTTTCTTGAGTATCATAGCTCCTTATCACATAATGATTACGGACGGAAGTTCAAATCAAATACGATAAGGAGTTTTTATTATGCAAAAAAACACAAAAAGAAATTTCATCATTACCTGTACCTTATTCGTCTTATTCGGAATACTAACTCTTTTAGTATTAAAGGTAGACGTACAACCCATTGGCCCTAATAACTCAACAATAGGTCTTGCAACCATTAACCAATTTGTATGGAACTTAACTGGCGAAAATATCATCTGGTATCATATTACCGATTGGCTTGGCTTTGCAGGAATTTTCACTGCCCTTGGCTTTGCAATCTTTGGACTTGTTCAATTAATAAAAAGAAGAAGCTTTTTAAAGGTTGACCCCGATATTTATATTTTAGGTGCATTTTATATTTTAGTTATTTTATGCTATTGTTTCTTTGAAATCAATATCGTTAATTACAGACCTGTTCTAATGAACGGATATTTAGAAGCCTCTTTCCCATCATCACACGCAATGGTTATTTGTTCTATATTAGGC
>JAXJQK010000265.1:0-8188 GCA_036311185.1 Acutalibacteraceae bacterium
GTGATATGATCCACTGTGATAGTTTGGAATGTATAAATTAGTTTGAGTAATTTATATAATTTTAGTGCAAATGTGCATTTATGTTTGAGAGTTTGGGAGGAGTTATATGACAGACAAGGAGCTACGAAAACTCAGTCGTGCAGATTTACTTGAAATGCTATTAATGCAAAGTAAAGAAGTAGAGCGATTGCGTAGTGAGCTTGATGAGGCTAATCGCAAGCTTGAGAATAGAAAAATACTTTTAGAGAATTCCGGCTCAATTGCAGAGGCTGCATTAAAAATTAATGAGGTTTTTGAAGCAGCTCAACTGGCTGCTGACCAGTATCTGGAAAATATAAAGCAGATTGCTGAATATCCTACGGAAAGGAACAATTACGATTTTGAAGATGAAGAATCAGAAAGTTAAGTTCTTGAATAAAGGTGAAAATAGCAAATCACATAAGGATATTACAAAAATGCCTACAACAGAGCAACTAGAGGCAGAACTTCAGCATGAAAATTATAAAAATAGGTATAGCAGAGTATTATTAAGCACAATTTATACTTTAATTACAGTTTCTGCTATTGCAGTACTTGTAGCTACATTGTTAATGCCTGTATTGAGAATATATGGTATGTCTATGACACCATCTCTTGCAGAAGGAAATATAGTATTATCCGTAAAATCTTCCGAGTTTAATCAGGGTGATATAGTTTCATTCTATTATAATAATAAAATTCTTGTAAAGCGTGTTATTGCCTTTCCGGGTGATTGGGTAAATATAGACGAAGAAGGCAATATATATGTAAATAAAGAATTGCTTGACGAACCATATGTAACAGATAAAGCATTGGGTGAATGTGATATAGAGCTACCTTATCAGGTGCCTGATGGGAAAATATTTGTTTGCGGAGATCATCGTTCAACATCTATAGATAGTAGAAGTAGCACAGTAGGCTGTGTTTCTGAAGAGCAAATTGTAGGAAAGATTTTATTTAAGGTTTGGCCTTTAAATGAAATCGGACCTGTAGAATAATAGATTTTAGGAAGGAGAATTTAGTGTGACTAAAAGAAATATTCCTAACATAAAAAAATACATAAAAAAATATAAAAAACGCTCAATAAGACATCGTGCTCTTATAGCTGTAGCTGCTTTGGTGGTTTTCTGTACTACATATGCTTTGATTTTGCCGGCTATAACTATGGAAGGTAAAGTTAATTGTGGTAAAGAGGAGCATATTCATCAACATAATTGCTACACTAAAGAAAAATTATTAATATGCAAACTGGAAGAAGGAAAAATCCATTTACATGAAGAAAATTGTTATAACAATAATGGTGATTTAATCTGTAAAGCCGATACCTCCATAGAACATACCCATAAAGATGAATATGGATGTTATACCACAAAAATGGTTATGGCTTGTCAGAAGATAATGCACGAGCATTCTGATTCCTGTCTTGAAAAGGTTAATCAAGCAACTGAAACAGCAACAGCTGTAACAGATAAATTAACATCAGAAACTGTAACTCTGATTCCTACAGAATCAGCCACTCAAGAAATTTCTAAAGCTGATAATAATGCAGTTGTTGAAAGTGGTGCATTAGAAGTCCGAGATTTTAAAACATATATAGAAGGACCAGTTAATATTGAAGGTGTAGAAATGGTTAGAGGTGAAATTTCTCATACTATATATGATATTTCCGATCCTTCACAGCCACCTGTTCCTGTCCCAGATACTACTATCGTATCTGGTAAGAATTATTTGTTTTCACTTAAAGTCAATGCTATCGCTATAGAGGATGGTGTCTATACATACACTCTGCCGGCTAATATTTATTTAGTGAATGATGCTGAAAATGGAGAAATTAAACATGATGGAAGTCAAGAGGTAGGTAAATATTCAGCTACAAGAGAAAGCAATATAGTTATTACTCTTGAATTTGATGATAAAATAAACTATGTATCTAATTTTGAAGGTTACATAAAATTCAATGTAAGAATTGATAACGGAGAAGAACCACCTGAGGTAATAGAAGAACCATCAGAACCTAATGTAGAAAAAACAGGTGCTTTTAACGAAGCAGACGGTAAGTTTGACTTTACAATCAGTGCTGTAATTCCGTCCTGTGGCGAGAAAGGTAAATTTAAAGAGTGGAGTTTAGGTGATTATTCTAGAGTTAACAGATCGTGGGCTCAGGATTTAAGTGATGCGGATTTTGAAATTAAATATGGTGAAGAAACCATTAAAGTTCCGAATATTACAGAAATAACTGATAGTAAAAATATAGATTCAAATATAGCTTTTTTAGTTACAGATGATAAGACTGTATATTTGGTGAATAAATGTAAATGTGATAAGATTAGATGTGATAATTATAATAATAGTAATAATAAGTGCAATGGTTTAGCAAAATTTGGAAGTAATTATAATTCTTCTGTTTTTGAAGATTGGTGTTCTTGTTGGAATTTTACTAAAAATGTGACACTTACAATTAAATATAAAAATGATAAAAATGGAGCTAATGATAAATATCTATTAAATAGCCATGCTAATTCTAATTATAATAACGAAGTGGTTTTATTAGAAAATGATGAAGAAGTTTCATACTCAGATATCACATTAGAAATACCAAAATTGATTAGCAAGGAAGTATCAGATGCTCCTAATTCAGGCAATGGCTATGTAGCTGAATTTAAACTTGTAGTTAATGAAAGTAAGGTAGATCTTTCAAATGTAGATGCTGACAATGATGGAAACCCTGATGGCAAAATTCAAATTCAGGATGTTATGACGAATGTTGCTTATATTCCTGGTAGTATTAAAATAACTGAAGAAGATTCAGGAAGAACACTTGTATATAGTTCAAATTGTAAAACTTCAATTTGTGAACATCCAGAATGTACAGACTCGGAGTGTAAACATTCAGAGTGTACAGAGTCAGAGTGTAAATATTCAGAGTATGATATTGAGTACATTCCAGGTAGTGAAAACGAGGAAGAAAGATATAAAGCTACCTTAAATATAACTTTAAAGAATCCTAAAGCTTGTACATATATTATTACATATAACGGTCAGGCAATTAGCGATCCAGAGGTAGAAGAGCCGAATATCAACAGTCAGATGGAAAATACAGCTATTTTAAAGTTCTATAGTTATCCTTCAGCTGAGATAAGTGAATCTTGTTATTTTGAAGATGGCTGGTCTTATGCAAGACGTAGCTTAAAAATAGAAAAAATCGATATGGAAGATCCTAGTAAATTTCTTCCAGGTGCTGTTTTTGGTCTTTTTAGTGAAAACGGATATAAAATTGCAGAAGGTACTACTAATGAAGATGGTACATATATGTTCGAAACTAATATTCGTAAGGGTATAATCTTCCAAGAGGATAAGGCTTATTATCTTCAAGAGCTGGAAGCTCCTGTTGGATACAATAAAGATGATACCAAAAGTTGGTTCTATTTCACAAAAAAAGGTTCTGGAGGAATTAAAGTAGATTTTGAAATTACACCATGTCTACTTGATGAGAATGGAAGTACTTTTGAAGACAATAAACCAATGGAAATTAAAAACGAAAAAGGTTTAATGCTCCCCGAAACAGGTGGATGTGGAACAGTTATATATACAATAGCAGGATTAGTTCTAATTTGTGGCTCTGCTTATGTTTTATATAAAAAGTATTTGTTTTGGAAGAGGGGTGCTTAAATAAAACATAAGCCAGCTTTTCAAACTAATTTAAACTTTATACAATGGAGGTAAAACAGAATATGAAATTATTCAAGAAAACAGCCAGTGTGGTACTGGCAATGACAATGGTATCAGCATTATGCTCAACAACAGCTATGGTAACTACAGCATCAGCTGTTGATACAGGTGCAGAGACAACAAAATTGGATGTATCAGAGCATCAGTATAAGGCATACCAAATCTTCAAAGGTACACAGGCAGACACAGATAACGCTGTACTATGTGATATTCAGTGGGGTGAAGATATCGACGAAGTTGCATTGTTAACTGCACTTCAAAAAATGGATGCTTATAAGGATTGTAAAACAGCTGAAGACGTTGCAATGGTACTTGCAAAAATTGAGGAAGAGGCAAACGGCAAAACTGATACTAAAGAGGCAAGAGAGTTTGCTAAGCTTGCTGATCAGTATATAAAGAAGTCTACAGATGATACAGTATATGGTACAAATATAGGAGTAACTTCTACTATCGATGGTAAAGGTTTAGAAGTTGGTTATTATTTAGTAGTTGATACTACATCAACATTTGATACTACAGCACCAAATGATGATAAAAATAGTGTTAAAAACGAAGCAAAGAACCTTTCACTTCTACAGCTTACAAAGAATACTTCTTCAGATATCGTAAGCAAGACAGATATTCCAAAGGTAGAGAAAAAGGTTTATGAAAAAACTCCATATGTTGATGATCAGAAGGGAACTACAGGCTATGCTCTAGAAGAAGGCTATAACGATGTTGCTGACTATTATATCGGCGATGATGTTAAATTTATGCTAATCGGTACAATGCCTACAACATTAGAGGATTATGATACATATAAGTATGTATTCCATGATACACTATCAGCTGGTCTTACATATAATAATGATATCGAAGTTTTTGTTGATGATGATAATATGTATGGCAATGATGTAAAGATTGGTTCAGGCTATACTGTTGACAGCAAGGCTGATGGCACTCTTACAATCTCATTTGATGATGTTAAATCTGTTAAGGATACAAGCGATAAAGCTTTAACTGTTACTAAGGATAGCAAAATTATTGTTAAGTATACAGCAGAGCTAAACGATGAGGCTGTAATCGGTCTTCCAGGTAACCCTAACGAGGTTTACCTACAGTACTCAAACAACCCTAACTTCAATGGTTCAGGTGATAATGGCGATGGTGATGATGATGGCAATAACGATAACAACGAAACAGGTAACACACCTAAAGATAAGGTTATTGTTTTCACATATGAGCTTGATGTTACTAAGGAAGACAGCGAGACTGCTGAGAAGCTAGAGGGTGCTGAGTTTAAGCTTCAGAATGCAGATGGAGCTTTCTATAAGAAAGTAGATATCATTGATGAAGAGAATCCTGAGAATAATAGCTGGTATATTGAATGGGTTGCTGACGAAAATGCTGCTACTACTCTAATTTCAGAGAATGGAATGTTTAAGGTTGTAGGTATTGATGATGGTACATATACACTAACTGAGACTAAGGCTCCAACAGGCTACAATCTACTAAAAGAAGCTATTAAGATAACAATTACTGCTGTAACTGTTAATAATCAGAAGTGGGATGTCTTCGAGCCTGCTAACGCACTTACAGCTCTAAGCATTAAGATAACAGGTGACAAGAATGCAACTGAGGGTACAGGTAATGTTGATACAGGTATTGTTGATATGTCTGTAAAGAACAACAAGGGTTCTCTACTTCCTGAGACAGGTGGTATGGGTACTGTTGCAATCTACACAGTAGGTACACTACTTGTAGTTGTTGCTGGTGTATTGCTTATTACTAAAAAGCGTATGAGCAAATAATCTCATAAATAATTAATCAAAACTGCTGTAAAAGCTTATATGTAGCTTTTACAGCAGTAAGGAGAACTCTGTAAAATGAAAAAGCATTTATCTACTATTATTTTAATATGTGTATTAATTATAGGGCTCTCCTTACTGCTGTATCCTACTTTAAGTGATTATTATAATTCATTACATCAATCAAAGGCGATAGCAGAATATGCAGAAACTGTAGCGAATATGGGGCAGGATAAATATGACCAAATGCTTGATAAGGCTAAAGCATATAATGAAACACTTGCATCGTCACCAACACATTGGCGTTTATCCGCTGAAGAAAAAAAAGAATATAATGATATACTAAACGTTTCAGGTACAGGTGTTATGGGGCATATTGAAATACCTAAAATAAAATGCTCATTACCTATTTACCATGGTACAGACGAAAACATACTACAGATTGCAGTAGGTCATATTTCAGGCTCTTCATTGCCAATCGGTGGAGAGAGTACTCATACTGTATTGTCAGGTCACAGGGGCTTACCATCGGCAAAGTTGTTTACAAACCTTGATATGCTTGAAAAAGGCGATATATTTATTATCCGTGTAATGGATGAGGTATTGACATACGAAGTAGACAATATACTTATTACTGAGCCTGATGATTTTTCGTCACTTGGAATAGAAACAAAAAAGGATTTATGTACTCTTATAACCTGTACGCCGTATGGTGTTAATACTCATAGATTACTTGTGCGTGGTCATAGAGTAGATAATATAGAGCAGTCTTCAAGTGTTAGAGTAACTGCTGATGCAATGCAGATTGAACCACTCTTGATTGCACCAGTGGTTGGAGTACCGATGTTAATAATATTATTTTCCATAATGATTGCAGCTGGAAGGCCTGCATCAAATGTTAAAACATTAAGGAGGAAGATAGAGTATGATAAAATTATTTAGCAAAATAAGGTGCAGTATAAGTGTATTAATTGCTGTTATGCTTATGTTGTGTATATCGCAACCAGTTATGGCTACAGAAGATGTAGGTTCAATAAAATTATCATATCAGGTTGACGGTGTTGAATTCGATCTGTATAAGGTTGGTACAAGAACAGCAGAAGGAGATATTGTTCTTACTGATGAATTTTCTTCCTATCAAGTAGACCTTGAGAGTGAAAATGCTGCAACTACACTTGCTTCTTATATTGAAAGTGATAATAAAAAGCCATCAGTTACAAAAGTAACTGATAAAGACTTTAATGCGAACTTTACGGAGCTTTCAGAGGGTGTTTATCTTATCATTGGTTCCGTTAAAACTGTAGATAGGGTTACCTATAAAGCTATGCCTGTTATGGTATCTTTGCCATATTGGGATAATGATACTTTGATATGGGATTTAGAAGTTAAAGGAAAATATAAAAAATCCTTTTTAGCAACTGATTCAGATATCTCAGTGTTAAAAATATGGAAAGATGAAGGAAATGAAAGTGCTCGTCCAAAGGAAGTAACAGTTTCTTTAACTCGAAATGGTGAAGTATGTGATACTGTTAAGCTTAACGCTGAAAATAACTGGAAATACAAATGGACCACTCTTGATGAAGAATTTAATTGGTCGGTAATAGAACAAGACGTGCCTGCTGGATACGAGGTTAATATTCAACAAAATGGCAAAGTTGTTGTTATTACAAATACATATAAAACAACAGACTCTCCTACAAATCCTAGTTCTAATTCTAGTTCTAATCCTAGTAAACCAGACTTGCCTCAAACAGGTCAGTTATGGTGGCCTGTTTACGCTCTTGTATTTGTTGGAGTATGCTTTTTAGCCATTGGTGTAGTTCGTCGTAGAAAGAATATGTAATATGAAATTAAAAAAAGGTACAATATTTATTGTAATAGGGCTGTTGCTTATAGTTTCAGCCCTTTCTTTAACATTTTACAATATATATGATTCAGAACGAGCAGAGCAAACTGCCAAACAAACAGTAGTAGAAATAGAAAAAAATCTTCCAGATGTTCCAGATAGAGATTTTTCCCCTATACTATATCCAGATAGAGAAATGCCGACAAAAGAAATTGATGGATATAGATATATTGGTGTTTTGGAAATTCCCGATCTTGGTGTTAAACTACCAGTAATGGAAGAGTGGGACTATGACAGACTTAATATATCAGCTTGTCGTTATTCAGGTTCTTTCTATAAGGATGATATGGTAATTGCGGCTCATAATTATCAAAGTCATTTTGGTAGATTAAGTCAGCTTGGTGTGGGTAGTAAGATAATTTTTACTGATATAGAGGGTAATGTGTTTGAATATGAGGTTATTTGGAATGAAGTTCTTAATCCAAATCAAACAGACGATATGATGGAAGAGAACGAAAATGATCCTTGGGACTTAACCTTATTTACCTGTACAATATCAGGCACTACCAGATTTACTGTAAGATGCGTAAGAACCAGTGATTATTTCTAATCTTGTTTGTATGTACAAAAATTAAATATTAATTCGAATTTTATCCCGTATAACATTTTGTTGTACGGGAATTTTATTGTTTGCCCAGAATGGGCAGTAACTCGGTGGTGAAAGTCCACTACAGGCTTGGCAGTAGGAACTGTTAGCTGAGGGCAAGTGCGTCCACCGTGAGGTGGAGTATGAAGTAAGCCTAAGGCA
>JAXJQK010000266.1:0-5350 GCA_036311185.1 Acutalibacteraceae bacterium
ATTTGCCATTAATAGCCCTCCTTTGATTTCATAGTGACTTGAACATCTCTATTATATCTTAGGTTGGCTATTTTTGTATAACGGTTTGACTCCACCCGCATAGCGGGTGGTTTTTTGCACAAAGGCGGCAAGACGCCTTTGCACTGACTAAAGTCATAAAATAAATTGTGAGCGAACTGGATTTAAAGGGCTATCTTAGTAAAGAGTATAAATATATTAATAACATTTATCCCATTATTTCTAATACAAAGCTAACTGATGTAAACAGGTTACATAAACAATGAAAGCCTATGCTTATGAATATATTCTTTTTCTTGTATGCCATATAGGCAGAAGCTCCGAATATTAAAATACGAAAAATGTTATTAAAAGGTAGCCAGAAATGATAAAGAGAAAATAAGATAGCGATAAGTATTGGTGTGAATGAGTTTTGATATTTATAGTGAGATGTTAAATATCCTCTGAAAAACAGCTCTTCTGTTACTGGTCCGATTATAACATTAAACAAAAGATAATACACACTGGTGACAATTAGCATTGGCTTTGAAAAGGTTTTAATATATTCATAGTTTGTCCAGTCAAAGCCTGTTGGTAAAGCAGAAAGAAGTGCATTTCTGGCTGGTGCAAATAATTGGTTTTCAATTGGAGCAAAAAACGTGGATAATAAACCTGCTATACCAAATAAAATAAAAGCTATAAGCACTATCGTCCATATTGCAACCTTCTCTTGCCCATTGAATGCACTTTTAAGAGAATATGTACCATACTCCTTTTTACTTGCTGATAAAATCATAACTATTTCTGACGGCATTAGAAAAAATGGTTCCTAAAATGCAAAAAAGTAATAAATGAGGAATATTACAAAAATGTCCGAATATCAAATAGAGTAGTGATGTTATTGTTGTGGGTATGAAAATTCTTAGTAAAAGTCCTTTTGTAGTTATTTGATTCATTGTCTGTGACCTCCTTAAAGTTTCTGAATAAAGTAAATCTTTATTCTTTTATCATAGAATTGCTTCTATTTCTTTTTATAATAAAATACAATCGCATTTTTATCAAGAGTATTTAAACCTTTTTTAACTCCTCTTAATGAAATAAGAAATCCCCTTAAAGTAGCCTTGAAAGCCTTTTGCTTCTGAAGTGTTTACCTTAAGGGGATTTTATTATAAATTCCTTACCGTTAATTACTATTTATTCTCTGTTTTTCAAAACCTCTGCAGGAGTTATTTTCTTAATTTTTCTGACAAGAAGTGAGCTTACTACAAAATAGAAAAGCATAACAGCCACAAAAATCATTACATATAAATACCAAGGGAAATGTAGATTTAATCCACAAGCATTCTGTGCAATAAAATAAGGATAAATCGCATCCATAATCAACTTTGCAGATGGAATGCTGATAACTGCACCTAAAGCAATTGTTAGTGTATTACCGTTAAGATATAGCTTACGAATTTCCTTTGTTTTGTAACCAAAAATCTTTATAAGAGAAATACCGGCAGAGCACCCTCAATTGGAGATTTTACCATTTGCAAGCTACAAATTCATCTCACACGGCAAGCTTGATAAACGCACAGTCAAGCCTGCAACAGCTTCGTACAAGCACAGAAGAAAATGCTTTGTTGTAGGACTATATTTGATATAAAACAAACCTAAATCAGCACTTTAAAAGCTGATTTAGGTTTGTTTTTATTCTATTAAGCTTTATTTTATATGTAAATTCCTGTGTATGCTACTTAATAATAACATACCACTGCATTAACATTACAAAAAATTATATTTGCAACAGAAAAGACATATTCTGAAAGTTTGCTATCAAAACAAATTATTCTGCAAGTTAAAAATCTCCTTGTAAATTGTTGAAGACCAATCACAAATGTGATAAAATACAAATAATATGTAAAATTATGGAAATTTTTGGGGGAACCTATGATAACAGGTGAATTAAGAAATAAAATAGATAGCTTATGGGACACATTTGCAGCAGGTGGACTTGTAAATCCACTTGATGTAATTGAGCAGATTACATATCTGATGTTTATTCGTGATTTAGATGACACAGATAATTTGCGTGCAAAAGAAAGTGAAATGCTGGGCTTACCTTTCAAAAGTATGTTTGCTGATGAAGTAACAATAGGAGAGCGAAAGGTTGAGGGCAGACAGCTTAAGTGGTCTGTGTTCAGAGATTACCCTGCTGGACAGATGTATTCTGTTATGCAGGAATTTGTATTTCCTTTTATCAAAAATCTTGACGGTAAAAAGGATAGTGCATACTCAAAATATATGGATGACGCAATTTTTAAATTGCCAACACCATTATTGCTTTCAAAGGTAGTAGACGCACTTGATGAGATTTACACAATGATGTCAAAATCAGACGATAAAGATGTGCGTGGAGATGTGTATGAGTATCTTCTGAATAAAATTGCAAAGTCAGGGTTAAACGGACAGTTCAGAACACCTCGCCATATAATCAGAATGATGGTTGAGCTTATGAAGCCAGCACCAGATGAAATCATCTGCGACCCAGCCTGTGGTACATCAGGCTTTTTGGTGTCAGCAGGAGAATATCTTAAAAAGAATTATAAGCAAGAGATTTTCTTCAACAAGCAGAAAAAAGACCATTATATGAACCATATGTTTTATGGCTTTGATATGGATAGAACAATGCTACGAATCGGTGCAATGAATATGATGACACACGGAGTTGAAAACCCTTGTATAGAATACCGTGATAGCTTATCTGACCAGAATCAGGATAAGGACAAGTATTCTCTTGTTCTTGCAAATCCACCATTCAAGGGTAGCCTTGATTACGACACAGTATCAGCCGATTTGCTAAAGGTTTGCAAAACAAAGAAAACAGAGCTGTTATTCCTTGCATTATTTTTGCGTATGCTAAAGGTTGGTGGCAGATGTGCCTGTATTGTTCCTGACGGTGTATTGTTTGGCTCTTCAAAGGCACATAAATCTATCCGTAAAGAGATAGTTGAGGGCAACCGACTAGAGGCTGTTATCTCTATGCCAAGTGGAGTGTTCAAGCCATATGCAGGAGTATCAACAGGTATTCTGATATTCACAAAAACAGGTCACGGTGGTACAGATAATGTATGGTTTTACGATATGCAGGCAGACGGCCTTTCACTTGACGACAAGCGTTCACCTGTTGCAGAAAATGATATTCCAGATATTATAGAGCGTTTTCATAACCTTGATAAGGAAACCGACAGAGCAAGAACAGAAAAATCCTTCTTTGTACCAAAGCAGGAAATAGTTGACAACGACTACGACCTGTCTATCAATAAGTATAAAAAGGTTGAATATGTGCCAGTGAAGTACCCAAGCACACAGGAAATTATGGCAGACCTACACGAGCTTGAAATGAAAATAACTGCTGAGCTTGCAGAGTTGGAGGGGCTGTTGTGATAGTTAAGCGAGTACCAATAGACGATTATTGTTGTGAAAAAATCGCAATTATCTCAAAATCTTACGAAGGGTATATTGACTACATTGATATTTCTTCTGTTGATAACATAGAAAAGAAAATACTCTCATATCAAACGCTTAAAGTGGAAGAAGCACCAAGCAGAGCTAAGCAACTAATACAAAAGGGAGATATTTTAATATCAACTGTAAGACCTAATCTTAATGCAATTGCGATGGTAGATAGTTTGACGGAAAATCTTATGGTTTGTTCAACAGGCTATTGTGTGTTGAGGGGTAAAGATACTATAGATAATAGATTTTTGTTTTATTTTTGTCAGTCTGATTATTTTATTGATGATATGACATCACAAGCAACTGGAGCAAGTTATCCTGCTGTAAATTCAAGTATTGTAAAGGGCTCTTTAATTCCATTATATCCTCTTGAACAACAGAAAAATATATCTAATCAATTTGATATGATTAGCAGGCTTATTGATTTAAGAAAACAACAACTTTCAAAACTTGACGAACTCGTCAAATCCCGATTTATAGAGTTGTTTGGGGAATGTTATGATTATGAACTTCTACAAGATTCTAATATCTATATTAACGATGGAAACTATTCAAGCAAGTACCCTACTGCAAATGAGTTTGTTGAAGAAGGTATCCCATTCATTAGAGCAAGCAATATGGAAATGAATACCATTATAGATAGTAATATGTATTTTATTACAAAAGAAAAGCATGCAATGCTACTTAAAGGGCATGTAAAATCGGGTGATGTATTAATTACAACTCGTGGTGCAACTATTGGTAAGATAGCATGTGTTCCACCAAGACATGAAGATTCAAATATTAATGCACAAATCGTGCTGTTAAGATGCCCTAATAATGAATATAATCCATTGTACTTGTCATGGTATCTGAAATTGGATAATACACAGGCAGAAATTCAAAAACTAATTAGTGGTTCAGCACAACCACAATTACCTATAAAAAGACTTGTGCAGTTGAATATATTAAAACCAGATATCAACTTACAAAACAAGTTTGCAACCTTTGTTGAACAAACCGACAAATTGAAATTTGAAGTCAAACAAAGCCTTGAACAGCTTGAAACACTGAAAAAATCGTTAATGCAACAATATTTTGGATGAGGTGATATAATGACTATTGAAGAAAGAATTGATAATATTTATGAAAAAATGCAAACTGTACCACTTTCATATATTTTATCTATGTTATTACCCATTGCATTAGAATGTGGTGATTATGAAGGATATTGTATTCTTACATTTTGGGGAAATCCAACACATTTAGATAAAAACATTAATAAAACACTGCGACAAGAAATGTGCAATGTGCTAAAAAAAGAAAATCTTATGGATTCAGAAATCGAAAAAATATTAGAAAATTCAATAGAGAATTATATAAAATTAAGGACGATTGATGATGATAAAATAATGGTATTAAGTGCCATGGATATGGAAAATCAAATAAAGATATGCAATGATTTAATAGAACTTGTAGAACCACCTATAGGACTAAATCCTGTAGACTTATATTTTTTAAATCAATCAAGCAAAAAAAGCAAGTTAAACACAATTAAAGACAGAAGAGAAATAGAACAACAGTGTGTTGTTTTGCAGTCTTATCTGATGACAAAACTTGCAGAATACAGAAGAAAAGGGTCAATTGAAGAAAGGAAAAAAGAAATGGAAAAAGGAATAAGAAATTCTAAAGAAGTATTTATTATACACGGGCATAATGAAGCTAAACGTAGAGAGTTAGAAACATTGTTAAAAGAAAAGTTTGGGTTGATACCTATTAGACTTGTTCGATAACCTTGAAAACAGCAAAAAAATAAACTATACTTGAGTTGGTGATGTTTCAATGAATAACAAAGAAAGAATAAACAAACTCA
>JAXJQK010000267.1:0-3417 GCA_036311185.1 Acutalibacteraceae bacterium
AACTGCTATATTGTCAGTATTCTTTTCAACCTGCTCTTCAAAAAGCTCTGCTACGGTTTTATCCTTTGGAAATTCTGAATTTACATCATTAAAGCTATTGCAGATTAAATCTTTTTCCTCGTCTGTTATCATTTCAATTTCAGAAATTCTAATATTTGAATTATCACAAACAGCATTACAAATCTTAATAAATCTATCTGCAAGAACCTTTATATCCTCTAATCCGAACTTTTCTGTCAAATAAGAGAATGACATTGATAAAACATCGTTTCCAAAAGTAGCACTTAATGATAAATCGTAGCTGGTTTGTTCTCTTTGATATTCACAAACAATATCATCATTTATATTAAAAGCTTGTTCTTCTGTTTTTGAAACGTATTCCTCAGCTGCATAATTTTCAAATACAAAAAGATACTTAATAAGACTATTTTTTTGCTGAGTTGTATTTTGAATATCAGCCAAAGAACAGAATCCATAATCTGAGCTTGTATTAGCCTGTTGATTCTGAGTTTTCAATAGTTCTGTCAAAGTTGTATTTTTATCACATTGAACTCTAACAGGTATTGTATTAATAAACAAACCAATAATACTTTCAACATCTCGGATATTGGCATCTCTACCAGATATTACCTTACCAAATACAATATCATTACTTCCAGAACACTTCTGAAGTAAAATACCACACAAAGTTTCTACTAGTGTGTTTATAGTAACATTATTATCCTTAGAAATTTCAAACAGCTTTTTAGAAATTTCTGTGCTTAATTTGAAATTATAATCTAAACTTTGTTCTTCACAAACATCTTTTTTGTCAAAAACAACAATTTCATTTGAATTTTCATAATCACTTAGCAAATCGCTCCAATAGCTCAATGCTGTTTTAGGATTTTGATGTTCAATCCAATTTAGATAATCTTTATATTCACCGGAAATTTTTCTTTCCTCGGTTATTTCCTTAGAAATTGTATCATATGGAGTACCATTAAATAATCTGTCATAGTATTCCATTAATTTATTAATTAATAAGCTATTACACCAACCGTCAACAATAATATGATGAATACTGAATAACAGTTTGCATTTATTGTCTGGAATTTTTATATATGTAAATCTGATAAGTGTATCTTTTTGAAAATCAAAACCACGAACCAAATCCTTATTAATAATATTTTTTTCCTCATTAGGTAAATCATCACAATTTGACAAATCAATCACATTAAACTCGATATCTCTTTTTTTCAAAACAATCTGCTTTGGTGATTTAACCTTTTCATGCATAATCATTGTACGAAGAACATCATAACGCATAGAAAGCAGGCTTATAGCCTCTTTTAAAAGTTTAATATCAAGTTCAAGATTAAATTGATAATAATTCTGTAAAATATAACCTGTTGTATCAGGACTTACCAAACAATGATACAACATACCCTCCTGTAAAGGAGTTAAAGAATATATATTCTGTATAAGCTGGGATTTACTTCTTTTATCCATAATTAATACCCTTCTTAATTACTTGTTCTGCGGAGCTGTACATAAAATACAGCTCCGCACTTTTTAGGGTTTAAATACCCCTTAATTGATTAAAAATCATTTTTTAACTTTTCGTTAATCTCTTTTTCTATTACTTAAATTATAACAAATCTAGAATAGAATCAAATTCATCACTATCAAGGTCATCAGAAAAGTCTGATGCTGTAAACATAGTATCTTCATAGCCATTACAATAATCAGCCAATCTTAATAGACTACTACGGAATTCCTCAACAAATTCTTTAATTGTGTCTACTGAATATTTTTCAGCATTATATGCAATATTAAATGTCAGAATATCTCCTGAAACAAGACCATTAAATGAAATATCATTGTTAATAACAGCACTGTTTTCTTCGGCAACGTCCATACCAAGCGTATAATTTTCTTTACTCTTATCAGAACTGTCATCTCCCTCAAATTCACCTAAATAGTTAAACAAGATATAATCCTTTGAGTTTGATGGTCTGTTATTCATAAGCATATATCCAAAACCGTTGTTAGGAACATTTCTTATAATCTCTTTGTTTTCTATGATTGTTTCACCAAAATCTGCTTTTGAAACAAGAACAAGCGGATAAAGATTTGTAAACCAACCTACAGTTCTGTCTGTAAGAATTTCCTTATGAATTTTCTCTCTGCCGTGTCCTTCAATAAATACTGTCACATTTTCTTGCTGTGACATTTTATTTACTGTAATTGCAAGAGCTGAAAGTAAAATTTCTTTTATACCTGTGTTATAAGCAGAACCTGAATCTTTTATTTGCTGTGTTTCTTCACTGCTAAATTCAAGAGCTATAGGCTCTGATTTTGCATTATTAACACTACTATCAGCAGGTAATGCAAAATTATTTTCACTAAGCTTAGGAATTTCTTTATTCCAATATCTTGATACATCAGCAAACTCGTCAGATTCAGCATATTCATAAATCGCATTACTCCATTCAATGAATGATACTGTCTTTGGTGGTAACACAATTTCTTCACCGTTTAGCTGTTGTGCAATTGCTGTTTCCATATCTTCCTGAATAATTCTCCAAGAAACACCGTCAACAAGTAAATGATGTACAATGAATACAACAAACTTTTGTCCATTGTTTTCAACTGACAACACCTTAACCAACGGACCATTTTCCAGATTCATACTCTGTTGAATTTCGTTACACTTATCATTAAGCATATCAACCGTATATGATGTTTCTGTTAGATTAATGCTATAGAAATCAAACAATTTGCTTTCTTCGACACTCTGTACCTTTAGAGTATTATCTGTATATACAGCTCTTAGAATATCGTGATGTATTACAATGCTTTCAACTGCCTTTTTAATAATCTCATCACTTACTGCTCCTACACCTATTAAATAGGTTTGATTGAAATGTTCAGGCTTTGCAAGATTCCATTTTACAAATTCATTTATCATAGGAGTATTCTTTATTACACCAACAACTTCACCTTGCTCATAGCTTAGCTCTGATTTATCAGATTTTAGGATTTTTTCAATACTTGCAACTGTTCTGCGTTGCATAATATCTTTTACGCTTGCTGAGTAACCTTTATCTCTAAGTAATGATATTAATCTTATTACCTTAATTGAGTCACCGCCAAGCTCAATAAAATCATCTTCTATTCCAATATTTTCAACCTTTAGCACGCTTTCAAACAATCCACAGAGCATTTCCTGAACATCATTTACAGGTGCTACATACTCTCTTGCAGGTTTAGCCTCTGCCTCAGGCAATGCCTTTTTATCCAGCTTACCATTGGTTGTTACTGGAATTTTCTCTATCTGCATCATATATGAAGGTATCATATATTCAGGTAGATTTTCTGCAAGAGTTTCTCTAATATCAGACATATTTATCTCTGAATCACTTGTGTAATAAG
>JAXJQK010000268.1:0-2809 GCA_036311185.1 Acutalibacteraceae bacterium
GTGCTTCTATTCCACCTTTTTTATATTTACTCACCCACTGACTTACTACTTTATCGGATGTATCTAATTTTTCAGCTATTTCTATATTACTTAAGCCTTCTCCTCGCAATTGAACTGCATAAAGGCGTTTATCTACTTTTTTATCTCTTATCCTTTTTCGCACTTCTTTTATTTGCCCTACTTCTTCTGCATTTATTTTATATATCTTAGGCATCTTTCATCACCAATTTTATTATACAACATTTAGTTTGGCTTTTCTAGTGTTTAATCAGGTATTAGTATAATACGGGCAATTTCTCCGTTTTTTCACTCAAATCTGTCTCGTATTAGCAAAATATTCAATCATTTTTCAGATACTCCCTCGTATAAAATGTAAGAGCGATGGATTTGAAACCATCGCTTTTGTTATACATAATATCATCAAAGTTTAACAAGACCTTTTTCAAGCATAGATTGTGCTGCAAGTAGAACGCCTACTCTTGCACTGTGAAAGCTAAGTCCACCCTGCATCCATACAGCATAAGGCTCACGCAGTGGTGCGTCAGCAGAAAGCTCGATAGTTGAGCCAAGTGTAAATGCACCTGCTGCCATTACAACCTTATTCTCATAGCCTGGCATATCAGAAGGCTCTGGAGTTACAAAGCTATCTACAGGGCCACCCTTTTGTATGCCACCACAGAATGCAACCAAGGCTTCATTAGAACCCAGCTTTAAAAGCTGAATTATATCTCCACGCTGTTCGTTATATTTAGGTGTAGTGTCAAAGCCTAGCATTTCAAATAAAGCTGATGCAAAAACAGCAGTTTTCAAAGCCTCACCTGTTGCGTGAGGTGCATTAAATGCACCAAGGAAAAGCTCTCTGTTTACACCTAATGTTGCACCCTGCTCTTTACCTATACCAGGTGTTGTAAGTCTGTATGCACATTGCTCTACAAGCTCGTGCTTACCTGCTATGTATCCTCCAGTTGGTGCTACTCCACCACCTGCATTTTTTATAAGCGAACCAGCCATTATATCAACACCAACACTTAAAGGCTGTTTCTTTTCAACAAATTCACCATAGCAATTATCAAGCATAACTATTGTATTAGGTGCTTTTTCCTTTGCGATTTTTGCTATCTTTTCAATTTCATCAATCAAAAGTGAAGGGCGAAGCTCGTAGCCTCTTGAACGCTGTATGTAAACCATTTTTAAGTCAGGTGTAATTGCATTTGCAATTGCATCATAATCTGGCTTACCATCTGAGGTTAGCTTAACCTCATCGTAGATGATACCAAAATCCTTTAGTGAGCCTGAATAATTACCAGACAGACCTATTACACTCTGCAAAGTGTCGTAAGGTGTGCCTGTTACCGAAAGCATTGTGTCGCCTGGTCTTAACATACCAAAAAGTGCAACTGTTAGTGCGTGAGTACCACAAACAAAATTATGTCTTACAAGTGCGTCTTCAGCCTCAAAAACTGTTGCATAAATTTCATCAAGAGCTTCTCTGCCTCTGTCGTCAAAGCCATAGCCTGTTGAGGTTGAAAAATGGCTTTCGCTTATACCTGCTTTTTGAAATGCATATAGCATTTTCTGTGTGTTATAGTCCTGTATTTCGTCAAGCTCTTTTAATTTATCGCTTATAAACTCCATAGCCTTATCAGCTGTTTTTAAAATTCTTTCATCTATATTATGAAAAGGTATATTCATATGTATTTCCTCTTTCAAATGTATTTAATAAAATTATCTGAATTTTTCCAAACGAAAAATCTGTTCATCATCAACAGTATCAATTCCGTCCTTATGGCTATATCCCATCTTTTTATAAAATTCACAGGCTGTTATTGAAGCTGGAATTTCAACTCGTTTAGCTCTGACGAAAAATTCATCCTGCTCTAATGTTTCAATTATTTTTCTGCCTACACCCTTACCCTGATACTCAGGCAAGACAAATATATTAAACAAACTGCTTTCATCTTCTTTGCCCCAATATGAACCAATAGCACCACAGCCAACAATAATATCATTATCACAAACAACATAAAAATGTGTCCAGCTTGCTCTTTCAATTACACCATTTGGAGTAAATCGCTTTACATCGTTTTCAATATATTCAGATGAATAATCCTTTATATTTGTTGTTCTTAAGGTTTTTATAATCAGTGCAGATACTTCTTCTGCATCCTCTATTTGAAATTTTCTAACTGAAAAGTCACCCATAATAACTTCCCCTCTTAATCAAATCAAAATCTGTTCAAATTCTGAAATATTCTCAAAACCAATCTTCTTGTAAAAATTTAGATTTTCATTTTTATCACGTTGCAGAAATATATCTGTTATATTTCTATATGTAAGTCTTTTGCAAAATTCAGAAACTACAGCTGTAGCATAGCCCTGCTTTTTATACTGTGGCAATGTAGCCACGCCTGCAATTACAGCCGAGGTTTTATCAACTGCTGTAGCTACACAACAGCTTATTAATTTATCGTTTTTATATAATCCTAAAATATATGCAGTACTTTTTCGTAAACGGTGGTTAAGGTCTACATAAAAATCATCAAATTCAGGTACAATAAAGCTCTGGCTTTGGTTGGCTTTTAGGATATCATAATAATCATACAGATTAACGTTTTCTGAAAAATCAAAGCTATTTTTAGAGATATAAAGATTTTCCAACCTCATAACATCGCCAACCATACCACCCATATTAATTTTTTTACACAGTAATACATTACCACCTGCTATACGGCACATATTTATTATTTCTTCAAAGTCTGCACCACTATAAATATCAGCTATAAATTCACCACCATATCTCACTATATAA
>JAXJQK010000269.1:0-36321 GCA_036311185.1 Acutalibacteraceae bacterium
CATCTGCTGTAAATGTTTTTGTTGATACATTAAAAGTACCATACTCGAAGTCTCCACCTCTAAGACTTCCACTAATTTTTTTTTGTTCACCAGCTCCACCAGTTGCTTCTGTGATTGAAACTGTTTGTCTTATTTTTCTAGCTTTATATGTGTTTTCGCCTTCGCTTTCCCATAAATTAACTATATAGTGGTCACGCATTAAATCGTTTCCAGTTGCTCTTGTATAAAATAAATTATAAAAATCCTCTGCAACTTCATCGCCTTGTACCATATCCATAGTTATAGGAAATTCGTTTGCATAACCTGTAACTTTTGTTGTACTTGATTTTTGGTGTATGTAATGTTTTTCAGTTTCAGCAGGGTTAGAACTTTCAGTCATTTCAGTAATAACTCCACCAAGACTAATAGTTTCACCAGTAGCATCACCAAAATAGTGAGCTTCATCATAAACCATAATATCTTTCATTTATTACACTTCCTTTCGTATATTGAAATATATTTGTAAAGAGTAAACACTAATTGTTCCATCTTCGCTTTCTTCGTATGTTAGTGCATTTGCACATTCAACACTCACGATTTTCATATTATCTTCTAATACTGGAAAATCTTTAGTGTTATTTCTTTCCATAAACCAATTAGAAAAATCATCTAACCAGTCCAAATTTGTTAATCTTTGCGTGTCTATTTCACTTTCACTTTTTAATAAAAGCATATATTGATATTGTCTAAACCAACCTCTATCGCTGATATATCTCATCGGTAAAGTCTCAAACCCAGTTCTTTGTAAAGCAAGATTTTTAACATTCTCACTTAATCTTTCACTGTGTATTTCTTCAGTCATAGCAATTTCGTTTATAGGTTCATATGTTTGCAACCAATTATTAAGTATATTATCCATTTAACCTCCTCGCATATTCTTGCACTTGTTTTAAGATAGTGCCTTTTTTATCGGCAACCATTCTCTCAAAAGGGCGTGTACCTCTTTTACCAACACGTTTTTTAATTCGCTTTGAATATGCTTGATATTCTGCGTAAGGAACATTTATTGTAACACTACCTTCATTATAACTTTGTGTATTGTATTCTTGTGTACCTGTTTTTCTTGAAACATACGGTCTTAAATTAGTAGCCACCAATTTATCAAGATATACTTGTGTTTTATTTAAGTCTTTATTAAAAGAACTTTTAAAACTTGAGTAATATGTTATTGTTCCTTCACTCGTTTTTTGGTCTTTAAAATCTATTTTATGTTGTGCCATTAAATAGCACCAACTTTAATGTGTTGCAATTCTTTAATGCTTTTATCTTTAAAAATAAACTCATCTATGCTCTTAACTTGATAAACTTTGTCATCACCATAAATAGCTCTTAATTGACTTATAGGAGCATTGCCTACACCCAAATTAATATGTCCTTTAACTATTACATCGCCTTTTTTAATGAAATAGGTATTATTATACCCCTCGACATCAAACAAGCGAATAAGGGCATTATCTACATTGCTAACACCAGTTGTAGTCCTATTTCTAATACTAGTATTCCTTACACTACCAGTAGTATGGTATCTCACCCATTGTTTATCTTCGTTTTGATGATAGATTGTTAATTCTTCAAATAACTTATCCATTATAGAAACCTCGTTAAATCATGTGGCAGCCCGTTCGTGATGTTTCTAACACCTTGTTTAACTTCACTATCACTTCTAAAAGTCTTGCTAACACCATCTATTGATATTGAACTAACACCACCACTTGAACTCTCACTTTTACTTAAAAAGTCCACCAACTCACACGCAACAAATCTAACTTTATTATCAATATTTTCCTCTTTTAATTCCCTATTCACTACTTTGTCGATTTCTCGGCTTGCTTTCGGGATTAAAGAATTAAAGAGGTCAATTGATAACGAACCTTTATATGTATTTGTATAAAATCCATAGTCGGCATATTCTATCATATTAACCTCTCCCTTCATCAATTATTTTTCTTTTTCTTCCTTTTTAGGTTGCACTTTAATTTCTTCTATCTCAACCTTTGGAGTTTTTTTAATTTGTAACCCAACAATTTTACCCATAATTAACCTCCTTACGCTTTGTGGTGTAAGTAAATACCAGCTACTTTGTTTTCATAAACATCAGCTAAGCCATAAGAACGGTAGAAGAACTTCCAACCATCACTTGTTTGATTTTCTTCAGGAGATACAACTTTATTTACAACATGCTTAGGATATTGTAATACAGCACTTCTTTGAACAATCATAAAGTTAATGTCTTTAGCATCTGCAGCTTTTGTAAATCCTCCAGCAGTTTCTCCACCAGTTGTTCCATCTGCTAATTCAATAGCAGTGTAAAATCTTGATTGAGGTACTGTTACAACACTTGAAAATCTTGACATAATTTCTTTTGATTTTGAAGTGTCAACATTTAAAATTAAATTGTAAAGTGTAGGTGTAATAAATAATACTCTTCCTTCTTCAGCAACTTCATCATCGTCCATTTTACTTACAGCAGCAACAATTGCTGATAATGCAGCGTTTCCATCTGCTAATGTTCCAGTAGCACTTGAAATTCCTTCAATTCCAGCATAAGTTGCTAAACGGAAAGCATCAACTTCTGGAACAACTTTTGTTCTAATAAACTCGCTTGATAATTTACCAAAAGCAATACCAGCAGTTTCTTCATTATCCATAGCGTCAACTGTAAATGCACGTCCTCTATCATAATTAAACTTAACAGTTTCGTTAGTTAATGTAACATCTCCATTAACATATCCGCTATTTCTTGAATAGTCAGCTAATCCATCTAAAGTCATTTTAGGGATTATAATTTCATCGGCATTAGCACCAGCTCTAACTAATGTATTATCTCCATCTAGGATACTTGTTTTTGCATTAACTTTGTAAACTTCGTCTAATAAGTCAATGTATTTCTTAAATTTTGCAATATTATTTGCCATTTTTAATCATCCTTCCTTTTTTAATCTGTACTTAAACCCATAACCTTTCTAGCAAATAAATCATCTTCATTCTTTTGGCTAGAATGTTGAGAGCCTAAATCTATTGTTTTTGTAGGTTCTTCGATATTAAACAAATAACTATCACTTTCTTTTAATGCCTTAATTTGGTCATCTAAACCAGTCAATTCATCACCATCAATAGTTATCTTATCTAATTCAAGCATACCTTTTATGGCTTTTGAATTTTTAACATTCGCTTTCATTAAAGAATTTTCAAGCATAAGATTTTTTCTTGTTTCAAGCAACTTGCTTTCGCTTTCAGCTTGTAAAGTCTTATTCTTTTCTTCTAGTTCTGCAATTTTAGTTTCTAACTCTTTAGCATCAACTTTTTTAAGTTCTTTTAAATCCTTATCTCTTTGCGAAATTTGTTCTTTTAAAGAACTTGTTTCTGCCTCAAGTGTTTTTACTTTTTCAACACTTTCCTTATATTCTTTAATTCCTTCGTGGTATTTATCAAGAATTTTATTTATATTCTCTTTCTCAATACCCATTCCTTCTAAAAATCCTCTGTCCATTATATTCCTCCTCATCACAGTTTTTAACGACTTTCCCTTGTCTTGATTTTAGAACTTTATACAATCTCTTGTACTTCATGTGTAATTTTACCACAAAATAAAAAATTAGTCAAAAAGACTAATTACAAAAATATTATTTTTTTATTTTTCATCTATTACTCCTCCTTAATTAAATAAACTGTATTTGCATCTTTAGTAGTTATAGCATCGTATTCTGCTTGTGTACCACTCCAAAAACTACAAAATGTCAATCGAACTATGGTATATAATTTAATATAATATTTCGTGCAAATTTATACTTCTATAATATTTAAACCAAAACCCCTTAATTTATTTAATTTTAAGCTGCTGTTACTGTTACAGTACAGGTAGCTTTATTTCCATTTCTTGTAGTAGCAGTGATAGTTGCAGTTCCTTCTGTCATTCCATAAATGACTCCTCCAATAACACAAGCCACATCCATATTATCAGAAGTCCATTGTACTGATAAATCACCAGTTCTAGTTACTGTTAATTCAACTGTGCTATCTACCGCGACTGTTACTTCTGTTTCAGCAATAGCGATGGTATCGGTTCCAGTCCATTCAGTAGGTTTAACGTCTTTTAATTTATTAGCGATCACATCCGCCCACACCATAGTTGCTTCGTGGTTACAATGAACTCCATCAGTAGCAGTTAATCCCCAAGTTGGGTAAGCGTGGATTAATGATATTGGACTTTCTTCTGCTAGACATATAAATATCGCCCCATGTTTTTGAGCCATAGCTTTAAATTGAATAGGAACATTTTTGTTTTGGTTTTTTTTACCTTTCATTGGATATTCGCTTATTAGGAACAAAGGAACTGTTGGGAAAGATTTTTTGATTGCTTCAACTGCTATATTCCATCTACCTCCCCATTCTTCAAGAGAAGTAGAATCTGTTTGAGTATCTTTAGTATCAATAGCATTACAATCGCCTAATATAAGAATCGCATCTGCATTAGCAGGAATGTTAGCTATTCTTCTTCTAAGGTCTATATCTCTGCCTGGGTAAACTCCCATTACTGGAACACCTGCTATTCCTATTTTGAGTACCTCGCAACCTGTTTGTTCGCCTACTCGTTCTGGGTATTTCATTGTGGCGTTCATAGTGATACTTTCGCCTTCAAATACCACCAATTTATTAGACCAATCATATCCAGTTGAGCTTCCTACACCAGAGTCAATCTTCTCGTCTATTTTTTCTCTACTGTAAGTTTCATATTTTCCAAATTCACTATCTGTATTATCATTTATTGTTGGTACATAATCAGTACCGTATTTTAAAACATTTTTACTAGCCATTTTTATTCACCTCCTGCTATGTAATAAACATAATCTCTAGTATTTTCTTCTAATCCATAAGTATTTACATATACGACAGCATCACTTGAGAATCCAGTTAGAGTAACATCATATTTATAAGCATATTGTATCTTTCCATCAATGTTGCCTCTATAATACTCTGTTTCTTCGTATTTATTGTACTCTGGAATTGTTATAACCCCATTATCGTTAACTATAAACGGAGGATAACCACTTAACCAACCCTTATTCATACCGACTACAATATACATTCCGTTTGAATAAGGAATAGTGTAATAATTAGCACCAGTCGTTTCTAATTCTCCTGTACCTGCTTTCTTAAGTATTTTACCTGCTCCAGTTGGAGTTAAATCGTATAGATAAACTGTTTCACCTGCTACTGGTTCTTCTTCTTTTGCCTCAATTGTTACACTACAAGTTGCAGTTATTGAAGTGTTAGATGTTGACCTAGCAGTTATAGTTACATCTCCTTCTGCTAATGCAGTTACAACTCCATTGTTAACAGTAGCCTTACTATTATCACTACTAGACCAAGTAACATTTTTATTTGTCGCATTACTAGGTAATACAGTAGCCTTCAATGTTGCGGTTTCATCAACTTTTAAAGTTAAACTTGTTTTATCTAATGTTATACTTGTTACTTCAATAGTTGGTTCTTCTTCTCCACCACCTGAACTTGGTTGTGGTACTGTTACTAAACAACTTGCAGTTATACTTGGATTTTCAACTGATTTTGCAGTAATAGTTGCCGAACCACTAGCTAATGCAGTAATCCAACCATTTTCAACACTCACGATACTAGGACTTGAACTTACCCAAGTAATCGCATTATTAGTTGCGTTGCTAGGTAGTACAGAACAAGCTAATTGCATACCTTGATTTAAGTCTAATTCTACTGATGTGTAATCTAATTCAAGACCTATTACAGGCACTGTTACTACTTCTCCACCTTCATCATCTATAGTAATAGTTTCTACTGATAACAAACTTACACCACCACTATTGTTATTCCATTTATTAATATCTGCTTGAGTTATAGCTTTTACGTGACTAGGTACTGTGGGGTCGCTTTCAGTATAATTAGTTAAAAATCCACTATCGTTTGTTAGTTGACTTGTTTTAGTAGGTATTTCGTCCTTAGTAGCATAATCGCTTAAATCAATATCGCCACCGCCACCATTTGAGCCGCCACCTTCAACGTATTTATAAGTTCCATCATCGCTTAAATATTTGTTACCTTTACCGTCTGTTTTAATTACGTTAATCTTTTCATTAACCATATCAACCCAACTTGGGTATTGTTCTTCGATAGTTTCGGTTGAATTAATAGCACCTTTTACCTCTAAATAAAACTCGTTAGATTTGAAAACTGGTATTCCTTCCACGTTTTCGCTCTCGGTTATTCTTAATTGCATCGTGATATTGCCTTTATTAGCTAACAAACTTGATAAAATAGGCAATTTATAAGAATTATCTTCCTTTGTCAAAGGTAAATAACCTTTAGTTTGACCTGTTTCTAGCTCAAGCCAAGCTAAGCCATCTACAAAGTCATCTATAAATTCAAATATTAAGTTACCTTGTAAATTTTCGCCACTTATTCCCAAAACTTTTTTATTTAAAAATACTTGGCTTGTTTTTCGGTCAATCTTAATAACTATATCTTTCATCAAATCACATCCTTTCATTCTTAATTATAACATAAATTTAATGTAATTACAAAAACACTAATATATATAATATTAATAATATATATAATATAAATAATAATATATAAATATATAGATATATGATATATGATTATCATATGAGGTGATTGATTGTTAATTGATTGAATTTTGATTGATTTACATCTTGTTAACTTACTTCCTTATTTTTCAAGGGTTTTTACCACTTTTTTTATAAAAAAACAAACAAATGTTTGTGTATTATTTTAATACGATAACATTTGTTCGCTTGTATATATTAATTTTTAATAAATTTCAAATTGGAGGGCGTAGTCGGATTTGAACCAACGCTCGGGGAGTTGCAGTCCCCTGCCTTACCACTTGGCTATACACCCATTAAGGAAGTTTTAAACTTCCCAAGCATTCCATATAATCCTGTCTTTAGAATTAAAAGTGTCATAATTAATTCCATTTTTAGAGACTGTGATATGTCCTGGCATCGTGATTAAAAATACACCTCTTTTGTGATTTTTAATAAATTCTCCAACCGTTTCCTCATATACAGGAACTTTGTCATATCTCATATCTAAAAAATGCTCTATTGCTTTAACACTTGACATCATTAAGCCTAAATCTCTAGCACTTGCACTTAATAAATCATAAGCTTCGTCCCAAGAAATACCTTCTGCCACACTTAAACTTCTTATCGTACAATCGTCAATGTTAGCATTATTTGGATTAGAATTATAATACCTATACATTACATCTCACTTATCTTTTTAGAATATTTCTTTATAACTTGCATTACTTCGGGTGAACCTGTATCTTTTAGTTCTTCAACAATTTCGTAGATGTTTTCCATGATACCCTCGGCACTTTCTTTCATACCACCTTCTGCACCATAGTTACCCTCATTATAGCTTTGATTAGCCTCATTATAATCGCCATAGTTCATATACATTTCATCGATGGCTTCTTCACCTCTGTATCTACCAGAGCCACGTCCACCTCTATATCTTGAATATCTACCAGTTCCTTTTACACCTCTTCTACCATATGAACTTTCTCCATATCCGCTAAAATCTCTTGTGTATCTATTACCATACATTTTTATCTTCTCCTTCCAATAAGTTTCGTTTGCTAAGTCTTTGTGAATATCAACAAGCCTATATAAATAATCAACATTGTTCGTATTCACCTTTTCATTAGCTATTTGTTCAAGTTCTTTTTCAACTTGAGTTGTTATTTCTTCACACCAGTTAGTGTTTTTTTCTTGTTTTTGTTCTTCCATAAGACACCACCTACTTCAGTCTTGTTATACTAAGATTAGCACTTGCTATAATTGGTACTACTGTGTCAATTGGTGTAGTAGGGTCGCTTGGTGTAGGCACTGTTGGTATTGCTCTAACGGAAATATTAGAAATTCCATTGCAACAAACTTTAAATTTCTTGTTTACACCTAAATTTGCGTAGTCATCTGCCGCCGCAATTGTTTCACCCATTAAAGTACCAGCTATGAGCTCGCCATTGTTAAACAATCCAAGTGCGATAGTACCCGCCTCGCTTGAGCTAACTGTTGCGTTAAAATCTATTTCATAAAGTCCACCACAAACAATATCATAGTTAGCAGAACCTCTATTATGGCATAACCACCCATTACCACTGCAACTTCTAGTTCTTATGCAGTCCTCATCAAAAACAACTGATGAAGTATTAGAAACTAATGGTGTTAACGTGTTTAAAAATGATTGTATCATCTTTTATCATTCCTTTCTATAAAATAAAGAGATAGGACTTGCCTATCTCCTTTCGATTCTCTGCAATTTTCTGCAGAGTTTTAGCAAGTTCTCTTAAAGAGTTTCCCAAAAAGGGTATTTGCTTTTAATTAATAATTTCCACATCCGCAATTGTTGAAACCACTAAATGTATTGCAACAATTTGTAGGGAAGTTTACTGGTGTCGGTCCGTTTACGACATAAGCAGGAACAGGACACTTATTTGGGTCTAATCTTTGAATTAAATAATTATTTTGAGCTTCTTGACTAGCTTTTAACCTTAACGCGTTAATTTCGTTTTGTTGAGCTTGGATTTGAGCGTTCTTATCTTCAATTCTGTTTGCAGTAATTGCGTCTAATATAGCTCTTGTTCCATTGTTTTGAGCCTCGACAATATCTCTAGTATTATTACACATAATATTTTGTAACGTGTTGTTACCCATAGCAATATTGTATGAAATATCTTTTAATCCTGTTTGTGTTTTACAACAACAATCGGCAATTTCTTGTCTAATGTCGCAACAACAACTTGCTAATTGTGAGGCAAGTCCTTGTGTGCCTAATCTTGTTTCATAACCTTGTGTTATTAATCCTTGATTAAGCCCTGCAAAACCTTGTGTCAATGTTTGGGTAAGATTTGCGTTACCTTGAAAAATATTTTGGTTAGTGTTAGAAAATTGTTGAGCCATATTATAGAACCCATCACATAACCCATTATTAACACCGTCTAGCTTTCTTTCAATTGTAGCGAAGTCAGTAGCTAAGACATAGTTATCTGCTACTCCAGAACCTCCGCCGAAGCCACCATTTCCAAAGCCTCTATTTCCTCCAAAACCAAATATTAAGAATAAAATGATAATCCAAGCCCAATCGCCATTGTTACCAAAGCCACTACCAAAGCCGCCATTATTGTTGTTTCCATTAACATCCATAACAGGAATTATACCCGTTTCTCCTCTCATATTTTCATTTCTCCTTTCATTTTTTAAATCTACTTGATAATATTCAAAATCCATGGTATAATGAATATGTCGAGATAAGCAAGAAGATTTATATAAGTGTTAGAACTTATCTCGACAATAAACTCTAGCACTTGTATAAGTCTTTTTGTTTACTCAAAATGGAGGTAACATGAAAGAAATATGGAAAGATATAGTTGGCTATGAAGGATTATATCAAGTTAGCAATTTAGGAAATGTAAAAAGTTTAAAAAGAAATAGATTTAATTATAGACTTCAAAGAATGATAGTTGTAAATAAAGAAAAGTTATTAAAACAATCATTTGATGGAAAAAAATATTTGTTTGTAACGTTGCAAAACCATAAATCAAGAAAAAATTATAAAATACATAGATTAGTAGCTGAGTCATTTATGCCAAATCCAAATGATTTGCCCCAAGTTAACCATATAGATGGAAACAAAACCAATAATTGTGTTTCTAATTTAGAATGGTGTGATGGTTCATATAATGTTAAAGAAGCTTTTAGATTAGGTTTAAGTAAAAAAGGTGCGGTACATCCTAATAGTAAAAAAGTATTGCAATATGACTTAAATGGAAATCTCATAAAAGAATGGTACTGTGTCATAGATGCTATAAATAATTTACATTTACCTAAATATGCTCATAGTGGTATCAGTTTATGTTGTTATGGCAAAACACAAAGCGCTTATGGTTTTAAATGGAAGTATATTGATTAACAATATACCTTTATTTTTTTAAACCAAAATTATTTATAAATTTATTAAATTCCTCGTCATAATTCCGCCCTTGTTCTTTCAAGTAATTTCTCGCAAAATTTTCTAATTCTTTTGTGTTGTTCTGTTCTGCTAAATTCACTAAATTAGCAAATATAGGGTTGCTATTATTCTTTAGCATTCCCATTACTATTTGTTTCATATTCATTTTATTCACCTTTTTTCTTCATTTGTTTTTTAATTTCTTTTATCTCTTCCTTAATATCGTCTATTTCGCCCAAATTAAGCCCATTAATAGCTTTTTCTAAGTCTTCACTAGTTAGATACTTAACCTCACTCTTTTGTTCGTTAAATGGCTTAAAAACCACGATTTTACTAGTACCGTCCATTTGCAGTTGTTTTGTTACGATTGCCGAACCGTCAGTAAGTGGGAAATAACTAATACTTCCATCGAAAGGCACATCAGTAGCCTTTACAACTTCGACACTATCAACCTGTTTACCTTGTAAGCCATTTTTAGGCATATTTAAGCCACTTTGTTGCATTGGTGGTATATTTATATTATTTTGTGGATATTGTTGCTCTATCGGTCTAAAATTAGGATTAAAGCCATTGTTTAAATATGGGTTATAGTTGTTATACATCTTTTATCTCTCCTTAAATAAATAATAGGAGAGCATAAAACAACCTTAGTTTTTTACTAATCATTGTAATTTCTCTCCTTTCTTGCTTTAATCATACACTAAAAAAAGCAAGTAGAACTCTCTACTTACTTCTAATTTTTTAGGTAAAATTTTGCTTAAAAAACTATCAAATAACTTTAAATATCTTTTTTGCTATCTTATTTATTTCCCTGTCTATTGTCTGAACACTACAATTTTCAAGTTGTGACATTTTGACACGACTATATTCTTTTAATCGGTATTCAATAATGCGTTCTTGTATTTCACTTAAAAATATCTTTGTTTTAAGGTCATCAAGTTCGCTCCTTGTAAAATTTAACTTTAACATTATTTAAACCTACCGCAAGCTTTACATCTCTTTTGTGATTTCTTTCGTGCGTATTTTCTTGTCTTAGTTTTAGTTATTTTTAATTTCGCCATTATTATCACCACCTATATAGTTATTGTTACCGTTTGTTGCGTCCATATCATAAGTTTCTGTTACTGTCTCCTCAACTACCTCAAACTCTTTTAAAATGTCAATAATTCGGCATCTTTGATAAATACTATCTAAAATAGAAAAAACAAACAAAACAATAAAAATAATTAAAAGAAAATAAACACGAACCAAACTTTTTTTAACAAGTTTTATAACCCCAACCGCTAAGCTATCTTCATTCATCATAACAATCTCCTTTACTTCTTTAATGGTAATGAATTAATCTCACGAACAATAGTATCAACATAACTATTGCCACCCATTTTTTTGTATTGTTCAAACATTTTGTCAATGTTCTCTTTTTCATAATAAGGAATTTCTTTTAATTCACTATAAACATAATACTTGCTCGTTATATTACTTCTTAAAAGACACTTTAAAGTTTCTTCTTGCCTCATGTCTTTTTCTTTATAGCCTTTTATCTTAGCCACGAAATACCCTAAACATCCAGTTACTACAAAGCCAACGATTGTTAATATTGTTTTCATTAAAATTTCTTCTGCCATTTCCATTCTCCTTGTCTCAATAAAAAGATTATAGCACAAAAAAAAGAAATAGACAAATTGCCTAATTTTCTTTTAAATAATCTTTTAAATCTAGTTCATAATCAAATATATTCAAATATTGAGATAAAGCACAATAAATGTGGTCTATATCGTGATTTGATTTTAATATTTTTTCAATATCTCTTATTTTATCTTTCAATTGTTTATTTTCTTGTTGTAATTTATAAGTTTTACTATAATGTTTATCTAATAAAGGTAAATAATATTTATCAAATAATTGTTCCATATTTTCACATTTATCATATAATTCTTCTCTATCAGTAATAACTAGTACGTTTTCTTCATTCACAATCATCATCTCCTAAATTATTTTTCATAATCCTCACAAACCTTTCTATTTATTTAATTCTTTTATCTGTTCTTCTAATCTTTTAATTTGTTCTTTTCTTATATTTATTTCTTGTTCTTTTATTTTTCTTTCTTGTTCTTCAGTAGATTCTAAAATACCTAATTTAACCAATTGAAGAACAAAATTTTCTTTATCAATATATTTTAAAGTTCTTTTGTTGCCAATATATTTTATTAAGTAAAATGAACTACCATAACAACTTTTTATATATTGTAAATTATACTTTGTTCTCCCTTTATAAAGATGAGTAACTAATGTATAATCAGTCCCACCATTTTTCAAAGTATAATCTTCTCCATCATATTTAAAATGAATAATATCTACACCATATTTTAAACTTGTAAATTTTAATTTATCATAATCAATTATTTTCACATTACCCCTCCAAACTTATCTTCTATCTTTTGCCATTCTTCTTGTGAGATAATACCTCTATCTGCTTTTTCTTGTAAATTATATAAGCATTGTTTTAGGTATCGGTCGTTGTGTTCTGGGTAATTTATGTTAGAATTACCAATATTAACATAGCTAACATTTGAAAACAAACAAAGTTCATAATATAAATCGTCATTATATTTAATTCCTCTTTTCGTTAATTCTTTTACAATGTCTTTAACATATTGTCCAAAATATATTTCATCGTGATTTAAAACATAACTAACCAATCTATGTTTCAAAGTTCCTTCTCCCCATTGTCTTTTTATTGCTATGCACTCACGCCATTGTGATATTAGCATTGTATTTGGTAATACTGGTATTAACTGATAACTCCATAAACGCATTATTACTCACCACTTTCTTTTAAAATTCTAGCACCTATATTTTCTATTTCTTCAAAAGTATAAACTTTATAAAGTAATTTACCAAAACTTTCAAGTGTTCTTTCTTCACCTCTAAAATTAATATATAAATTTCCATAACTTGAATAAACTTGGTATATATCATTGTCAGTATATATTTGTATATACATTCCCTCATCAATATCTTTTAAATTCATCTTACTCACCCTTTTCCCATTTTTCAATTTCTTGTTTCATAAATTGCTCAATTTCTTTACTTACATTACTATTTTTTAAAATACAATATTTTTTAAATTCTATATATATATTTTTATCTATGTAAAATGTATTTCTTATTTTTTCATTTTCAATTGGAATTTTGCTTTTTCCACATTCATTAGCATTATACCCATTTTCAACACTATCATATAAATTAGAATAATATTTTTCTTTTTCATTTAATTCCTTTATTTCACACAATTCTAAAATCTTAAATTCAAAATCTTCTAGGTTGTATTTGTTTAATTCTTCGTTAAACTTACGATTTTCATTTTTAGTTTTCATAGCATCTTTGTGTTCTTTTATTCTATTATAAACATTTTTGCTTTGACCAACATAGCATTTATTATTTTTAACATTTTTTATTAAGTAAATACCACTTTTCAATTTATTTCACCTCTTTTAACTTTTTGACTTCTTCTTTTAATAGACTTTCTACATAATTAGAGAAATTTCTATTTAAGATATTACATAACATTTCAATTTCTTTGTATGTTTCTTCATCAATAGTTATACTTTTAACTATTTTAGCCATATTTATATCACCTCAATAACATAATATCATATTTTATAATACATTGCAATAGTTTATAACAAAAAAAAGAAGATATTTCTACCTTCTAATTGTTGTAGCCCGCATAATACTCTCTATCATATTGTCTTTCTAATCCAGTTTCTTTAATGTATTTTCTCATGTTGGCTTGTTGTTGACTGACAAGTTGTTTATTCTCTTTTGTTGGCTCACTCATGTATGCCTTTTTAGCATTTCTAATGTTGCGTTCTAATGCTCTTTGTTTTTGTGTTGCCTCATAATAAGGAATTTCTTCACCTTTATAATTAACCTTCCTATTATTAGCCTTGTTTATTTCTTCATCAGTATAAATGTTGTCCTCGATGTCTGTTATAATATAGCTTTCATAGTGTTGACACCCAAAATCATTTAACAAATGTTTATATCTTCTCCAAGCCCTACTATTTAACTTAAACACTTGCCCATTAATTGGAATATGGTCATCACGACAATTTGGCGATATGTTTATTTGCACACCATCGCAACCTAAATACCTGCCCACATCTTTGTTAAGTTCCCTAGCATTTTGTCTAACACCCCATAAAACATTTTGCCTAACACTTGCCTCTAAACTTCTTTTTTGTCCATTTTTCATAGTTAGAGTTACACCTTTTTTAGCTAATTCATTTGTTGTCTTTCTAAAAGTTGTTTGAAAATCTAACCCGCCTGTCGTAACTTGCATATACATCTCATCAAGTGCATTAACAAAATCTTCTTGGCAACTAAAAGCTATTGTTCTTGTCATATTTTTTAATTCTTTATCAGTTATTCTTACTGCATTGTTAAGTATCTTCAACTGACTTTCACTTAACTTCATCTCTTTACCACGATAATCATACAAAGTCCTGTAACTTTCCAAATCGTGCTTTGTTATTTCACTAAATAATGCCACTAATTCTTTTTTTCTTTTACTTGATAAAGCAGAAGTGGTATTCAGAGCCTCTAAAAAGACTTCTTTACCACCTCGCTTAGCTAATACTTTTAACTGGTGTCTAGTAAACGATGTCAAGTCGCCAGTTTCTTTTAACTTGCTTATTATTTGCTTTACTAATTTTGTGTTTAAATCTTGATACATTTCAACTATCTTATTTGTATATGTTTTTTTATCTAAATAATCAGGAGTTAGCATTTATAACACCCCTATTCACTTGTATCTTCGTCAGTTATTTCTAAACTTCCAATATTATCTTCATTATCTATTTCTTCTAATTCTGCTATTGCTTCTTCTTCAGTCATATTATATGCTTTCATTAAGTATCTTTTCTTTGAAATGTAACCAGCCATTGCATCTTCTCTTAATTTTTGTCTAATTGTTTCTTCATCTTGTAAGAAGCCATCTACTTCGGCAATGTCAATTTCTTGTGTTTCATCTATACTTGCATTACCTAGTATTTTTTCGCTTAATAATAAAGCCTTACAAATTGCTTTAAGATATTCATTTGTTTGTTTTCTTATTTTATTACCGTTTACTACAAAATCTTGTCTTGATAGCACCGCTTCAGTTGCAGTTGTTAGTCCACCGTTTTCGAATGAATAATAATGAGTTCCAAAACCTATTTTAAAAGCGAAGTTATCTAACGCAAATTGAATACCCTCTTTGTTGTCCCCTACACGAAGTTCTGGATTGTATTCATAGATATAAGGTGTATTTGTACCATCACCCATTAATCCATCACTAATTTCCATAAATTGTTGTTTTTGTAAATCAGTAGGATATAATACTTTATTTCTAACTTTCAAGTTACCTTCTTTGTCTGTATACTCTTCTTGTTCAATTCTAGTAAGTTTCTTATTGATAACCATAATCTTTTGACCTAGTTTAAAGTCTTGTCCAAAATTATTATAAACCAAGTCAAGCATTTGTAATTGGTCTTGACTATCTCCAAATAATGCCATTCCTAAGCCCATATTATTATCATAAATATTTGACTTAGGCATCTTATTAATCGCAAACATAGGCACTTGTGAAAGTGTGTTGTATGTAGGTATTACACCTTCCATAACTATTGGCTTGCCGTCTTCGGCATCCAAATAAATATTTGTTATTTGGTAGCCTCGCTCTTTTAACTCATGAATTTCAATGTAAATAATTTTCTTTTGTTTCCCATCAATTATCTTAGTCAAATCACTTGCAAATGCAACATCTACCAACTCGCCATTTTCCCAAGTCAATGGCACTATTTGATTGGCTTTAATATTGATGATTTCTTTTTTTGTCTTGTTAGTCTTTCTCAAATAAGCGTTTTCATCTTCACCAACTACTTCTGCATTTTTAATTCTGATAACTGTTCCAACTGTTCCTGTGTATGCCATTATTTCTATTGCATTTGGTAGTTTTTCAAATAATTTAACCTTTTCTATATCATCTTGTAAAATACTATCACTTTTACTTGCTTTTATTGTAAATGGCTCACTTGTTATAATACTAGCCAAATCCTCACAACTTCTTTTAGCCATACCTAACGAGTACATTGGATAAGTCTTGCCATCAATAGTTTTTACATTTAACCATTCAGCACTGCCTTTCCACTCGTTTATCCATTTGTTTATTTGGTCGTAATAACTTGTCGATAAATCGCTATAACCAAATTCTCTTTGTAAATATTCAATTACTTTATTCATAATTATCCTCCAATTCTTAATAATTGTTTATACCATCTTTCGATGCCATAATTTTGAGCATCAAGTATATCTATGCAAGAAGTTCCATCATCTAAATATCTGTCGTCTTCTGCTTCTTCATCTTGTGTTGCTTCTTGTAATCCTTTTACAATGTCTTCAGTTTCATTTTTAACAAACGATATTCTGTCTTGCATAAACAATATACCCCACAAGTGTATTCTACTTGAAATAGGTATTTTAATACTTTCATAAATAGGAATAATTAAGTTATTTCTTAACAATGCTTTTCGTAAGAATTCTATAAGTTCAGGTTCAGCACTATCACAAAATATGCCTTCAATCATTCCCCATTTTTTTATAACATACTTGATATGATTTATAAAACCATTTTCAAGTTTAGTTAATACTGCACCAATTCCCCTGTTATCATCAACATTTTCTCCATTTTCAGAACAATCTACTAAATCACTTCTTAATGTATCTACATAATCAAAAGTTCTTGATATTCTTTGACTACAAAATGCGTGTGGCGAACCATTTTTACCAAAGTCAACTCCTGTTGTAATAAATCCACCTCTTGCTTTATCAATCATATACCTTGCTTTATTGTTTGCTATTTCTCCAAATAATATTCCAGCACTTGCTATTCTATTACCTAAAATATCTCTTTTATACCAAATAGAACCTTTGTTATAAGTTGCCAATGTTTTTTTTAACTTTTCATCACTAATAGATAAATTATTAAATATATTAAAATGACCATAATTATAACCATAGTTTTCAATTTTTGTTTCTTGTTCTTCGTGAAATTGTAAGAAATCAGTATAATACCAATGTGCTGGTGGTTTAGGGTTTAAATCGTGGAATATTTTTCTATCATCACTTGACAAAGTTCTATCCATAACCTCATTTAAGAAACTAGGGTGGCATTCGTTAGCTTCTGTTACATAAGCCATTCCATAAGTGTTACCTTTAATACTAACATAATCATTCGACTTTGCTCCACCTGCAAATAATAAAACCTTTTCTTTGCCGTCGCTACATTTTACATATAAGCATTCTTTGTTCTTGTATTTACCTTCGTGGCATCTTCCGTAAAAGTAATTCATTATTCCGTACCCATCACAATCTATTATATTTAATTTTGCGTTGGCTATACTACTACCAGCGACTAAATGAAGTTTGTTTTTATGATTTTCAAGTGCTATGCAAAAAGCAAGTGAATTAATAACATTTTTTGCCCCTCTTTTTCCACCTTCGGCAATATTTAACCAAGATGTTTGACACTTTTTTATATATTCAACTTGCTTTTCATCAAAAGGAGCATACTCATTCATTCACATCTTCCTCTGTTCTTGTTTTTTGAGGTTGATTTAATAAATTGGCAATGTTAATAAGTTGTTGATTAGTTTCCTCACTATTTGATATTTCATGTTCATGTTTATCCTTCCAATTAAAATTGTTTTTTAAATTAAAAATAGTAAATGTCGGATTCGCCTTGTTAAACAAAGCGTTTTCTTCTAATTGTGCTTCGACTCTTTGCCTTGCTTTTTTTATAGTGTGGAAAAATTCTTCATCTTTTGAATAATTTATCAATGTTTTTCTATCCATATCTAAAGCCAAAGCAAGTCCACTCATTGTGTATGGCTTGTCTTTTTTATCACACATTTTGAAATAATCGCTAATGTCTTTTTCTAATTCTTCAACACTATTATATAGTTTTGGTCTCCCCATAATATCACCCATTATTCCTCTTCTATTTTATAACTTTTCTTTTCATTTACCATACCACCTTTGCCGACATAACCTTTAGCTTCAAGTTCTTCATATCTTTCTTTATCAGCCACAAAAATATGTGGATAAGTAGTCTCCTCATTTGTGTATTCTTGTATATCTTTTGTTCCTTCAGGTGCATACATCATACCACCATTTTTAACATCTCTAAATCTTTTTAAAACTTCGCCTTGTAGTCTCATAAAATCTCCTCCTTAAATTATTTTACTGTTTTTAAAAATTTCAAACATTCGTTCGTATTCTACATCATTCCAAAAAAATTCCCAAAGCATATCAAGTCGCCAAGCTGGAAACTTTTGGTTGTAAAATACAAATTTGAAATTCTTTAATTCATTACCTCTTAAGTTTACCACAAATTTCTTTAATTGTAAAATCTGCGAAAACAAATCTCCAAATCTTTCATAACCCTGTTTCATTTCTTCCCTCCACGAAAAAAGGGGCACAAAAACACAAATGCGTTAATGTACCCCTCTAAATTTATAATTATTACTCAAAATCATATCTATCACCTAATTATAGTATAACATATAATTAACTTTTTTTCAAGTAAAAAAGAAACTGAAAAGTTTCTTTATGAGAAAGGAGGCTTTATTCAACCTGCATTAATTATAACACAAAAATTATTTATTTGTCAAAAGGGCAATTATTTTAGATGGCATCTCACTTTTTTTCACAAATTGGAACTCAATTTCATACTTTTGGCTCATAGTATTTAATATTTTTTGTAAGGTTGAACCTTTGACTTTTGAATATTTGCTTGTCCAATTTTCTACTTCATCAACGCAAGTTATCTTTTGGTCTGCTACTAAAAATATAAACCTTTTGCACCCTAACTCTTTAGCTCTTTGTATCTCACGAACTACTCTATAATGTTCGCTAGTTTTACATAGATTTCCAGCTAATTCTAATATGCTATCCTTTCTATCTATTAAAACATCATAATTCTTGTAAATCATATAATCGGCGGTATCCAACTTGGTTGTTAAATACTCTTGTCCGACCTTGTCAAAGTGTTCTAATATCTTTTTATGTCCTTTTTCTCTAGTATCAACAAGTATTAAATTATTCATTTATTTCTCCTCAATTTTATACTTTTTAAATGTTCTTTCAATTTTAAACATTTGATTTTCAAATTGTTCAACATTTGTAATTTTTAAAACTTGTTTAAATTGAAACATCAACAATTCAACATCGCTAAACTCCTCAACTACATGTTCCCTAGTATCTAAACCATTTACGTATAAAGTGTATGCTTTTAGAAACCCAAATACTTCCTCAACAAGTTTTTTTTCTTGGCTTTCACTACCGAAATTATTAAATATCTTTAAGGCTTTATCTTCCATTTCTATCACTCCAACCACTTACTATACAAGCACATACTACAAATAAACATATAGTACCTATTGCTATTAACCCTAATACTCCCAATATTTCTTTAATCATCTTTAACCCTCTCCAATACTTCCATTTGCTTTTGAACATCTTTTAAAGCTTTTCTGTAATACTTCCATGCTAAATTAATACTATAATTATCACTAACACTATTTTCTTCTGCTAAGTCTTTTCGTTCATTAATCCATTTAATTAACTTCTTTTCTTTATTCTCGTAATGTTTGTTAGACATTCTTAATACTTCTAATTCAGTCATATTTATTCTCCTAATCTATATCAAACCCTTTTCATGTAGTTCCTCAAGTTGCTCTTCTGTTGCTATTTCTCTTATTCTTTTATCAAGTTGATTTAGATTATCTCCTATTGCCATACATAAAAATAGATTATTTTGTTTATCTGCTATTTCTAATTTTTTTGTTTCTATTTCCTTTTTCTTTAATAGACTATCTAATTCTTTATTCATTCATTATCACTCCCAAAATATAAAGCCATTGCTATTATATTAATAACTCCTAACACTCCGCCTCTCCAACTGACATAATCATATAAAATTAAAAATATAAACATAGTTGTTATCGTTAAAATAACTCTTATTAATAAATCATATATTTTATTCATTCTTACCACCTTCTAATTCGTTTAACTTGTTTAATACATCACCTAAAGCATCACTAATACCAGTTTCATAAGAACCTAAGCCATAGGAATTTTCTTTATATTCTTCTAACCAACTTCTTAATTCTTGTCTTTGTTCTTTTAATTGGTTGTTTTCTTCTTGTAGTTCTTGATATGTAGGCATTTCCATTAACTCTTTAAAATTTCTTCCTTCACTTTGAAAAGACATTTTTTCTATGTATATACCTTCTCTTAAATTAAAGTTTTCTTGTTCTAATTCATCTATATAATCAATTAATAATTTTAATCTTGGTTCTAAATTTCCTTTTTGGTTATAATCCCTTAAAAGTTCTAGCTCTTTCGTTAACTCTTTACCCATATACATCTTCCGTCTCTAATAGCTCGCTTATTCTTTCACTTCTTCTTTTTTCTATCTCATCTGCTTCCTTTACAAGCTTATTTATTTCTTCCATTCTTTTATCTATTTCTTGTAAAGATTTTCTATTTTCTTCACTCCATTTTCTATATTCTTCTGACATATCTTTTCCTCACTTTCTTATTAGGTTGCAAATCTGGATCATTTTTTAAATGTGGGTATCTTCTTATCAACTCCGCCACTATTAAATCGTGTTCGATATCTAATAACTCCTCATTTGCCCCTATTTTACTTCTTTCTTTTGATATTTGCCCTAATCTTAAACCTAAAGATAAAGTTGTTTGGTTTTCTATTAGTTCCATAAAATGTCCTCTAAATCATTTTTTTGTAAAAATTCAAGATAACATTTTTCACAAAATCCTATCATTTTTTTTGTTTGTTCTGTTTGCAAGTTATAAACCTTTAGCACCTTAGTTGCTTTTGTTCTACAGTTAATACAATTGTTAGTATCTCGGCAACTTATATTCCTTAAAAACTTTTTTAACTCCTCATCGCTCATATTTCTAATTCTATCATAGTTCATAATATCTAATCCTTTCTTAAACCTTATTTTTTTATCGTTTTTTCAAGCGTTTTTACTTTACTAAGGTATTTATACCCCCTTGACCTAAAAAGTCTTTAAAATGCCTTATTTTTGATTATATAAAACTCTTGCCTATCTCCGTCATAAATGATTAAATTTTGTTGTTCGTTATCTAAAATATTTTGTAAAGTAATATCTTCAACTTTAAACACCATATAAATTCGCCTCCCTTTTTAAAAATATTGTTCTTTAACCCCCATACGTTGTTTTGTCTTGTCAAACATAACAGGTATTCTTATATTCCTTTTGCCACCTCTACATTTTGGAATTAAGAACCCAATTTCTTTTACATCTGTGTTAATCTCTTTGTTCTCGTCGTGAATTAATATAATTGTATCTGCCGTTTGTTCTAACTCGCCACTATCTTTTAAGTCTTGCATAGTAGGAATATCACTACCATTTCTGTTTATTTGTGCTACTAAAAATATCGTGCAATCATAATCCTTTGTAATATTGTTAAGTTCTCTTACTGCGTTACCAATTCTATCTCTGTCTGTTTCTCCAGCTTTACCTACTATGTACCCCACATAATCGACAAACACAATTAAATGCTCTTCTCTTTGCTCTTTAATAATCTTACTTCGCATACTTGCTATTGTCTTGCTTCCGTTGATAACTTCGTACTTGTAATTATAAATTTCTTGAGCCGTTTTTAATACTTTTTCATTTTGATATTCTGTTTGTGGTGTAATAACATCTTTAATCGGAACGTCTGCCTCAATTCCTAACATTCTTTCATAAACTTCAGTCTCGGTCATTTCCATGTTGAAATAAATACACTTGTAATTTTTAGCCAAATCACAAAACAAATTTAATGATAATGCTGACTTACCTTCACTAGGTCTAGCTCCAATTACATTAACAGTCTTTTTCTTAATTTTTAACTTTTGGTTTAAAACATTAAATCTCGGAAAATTAATCAACTTATCTTTTGTTCTTACCATTTGTATCATTTCATCAGGTGTTACCTTGTTTTTTTGTTTTGTAATTAACAATTCATTTTGTATTTTGTTAATGTTACCTAATAATTCTTCAATATCAATTTCATTTCTGCTAAATCTATTTATTTCTTGTCTAATTTTGTTGTCTTTGTATTGATTCAACATTTGTTCCTGATAATCATAAAACAAACTTGGCGATGGTTCTAATTGAATCAATTTAGTATAAAAATCAATTAATATATTTCTTTGGTTATCATCTGCAAGTTCATTAAATAAAAGTGTTATCTCCAAACTCTTATATTTTTCGTATATTCTTTTAAAAAATAAAATCATTCGTTTATTCAATGGATTTTTAAATACTTCTATATCTATAAACAATTCATTTATTAAATTATTCTTTTGTAAAATACAACTAATTAAACTTTCTTCTAAGCTATACTGTTTCATACCGTGTTACCACCTCTTTTTCTTTTTTGTCAGGAGGATAAAAATCTTTCCACCCATTGTCTATAGCCTTCCCTATTATCCCTAACTTTTCTTTGTCAGTCTTGCCATAATCATTTAACTTATTAACAAGTCTTACTATAGTGCTTTCTTTTATGCTCCAACCATTATCATGTCTTAATTGTATATATTCTTTTATACTATTAATTATATTATCTTTATTATTATTATTTATTATATTAATTAATGATAATTGATATATGATATATGAATATGATATATCATTGAATATATCTTGAGATGATTGGTTGTTTTTTGATTGTTTTTTGATTAAATTTTGATTGTTTTTGTTTTCTTCGTTATTTTCCTTTGTTTTACAAGCATTTGCATTGCCTAAAGGAGCACCCGAATTTTTGTTTGAACGATTTTTAGAAGTTGTTAGATTAGGTTCGATTAATGTCCAAATTATTTTATTAACTCCACTTAAATTAGGTTTTTTGTCTTCAAATACAAAATCATCAATCGCAAGTAACATTGTTTTTCTGTCTTCTACTGGCAAATCTTTCAAAGCCTCGTGGTAACTTAAATAAAATGAAAATGCTTTTAAATTTGCCATTTTATTCTCCTTTCTTGTCAAAAAAATCTTCGACCTTACCATTAACTAATTTAGCAATGTTCATAGCTAAAGTTCTTGAACAATTTCTTTTCCCATTCAAAATAGAAGTCAAATAAGACCTAGTTATATACAATTCATTATCTGCTAAATAAGTTGCTGTTCTTCCATTTAGAAACTCTTGTTTCTTTTCCATTTTAAATCTGTACATGATTTCCTCCTTTCTCTTTCAACCCTTACCCTAAATACATTGTACTAAAATTTTATTACATTGTCAACATTTTTTTGATAAAAAAAGCGACTTTTTTTTAGTCGCTTTAGAATGGTAATTCATCAGTAGTAACATCAGGACTATTTGCGAATAAACTTTCTAAATTTGAATTAGTGTTGTTATTTGTTGTTGGTTGATATTTTTCATATTCAACATAAGAACCATCTAACTTTTTAACTTTTGGTATAGTAATTTCTGATAATTTATCTAGACTTCGAAATTGTACTAACTTAGTAGTAGTCCCTACAGAACCATCTTGTTTTTCATATTCTTCAAGTCCAAATTGACCAGCAATTTTTAACCCTTTTAATTGTTCCCAAGTTCCCTTTGTGTTAAATTTGAAATTAGGATTTGATTTCTCAAGAGCTGTAATAAAACCCTTTAAGAAACCAAGTTGTTCATCTTTTAAAGACATATATTTTACACCACCAGTAGGCCATTTTCTTTCTGATAATGTGTTATTGTCATATTGTTTTTGAAAAAATCCTTTTTGTTTATCTTTTCCGCCAATATCAACTGATACCTTTAATGAAACATTACCACTTATTTCGCTTTTATATTCTCTAGCATCCATAATAACAAGTTCATGTGCTCCAAGTTCTAATGCTTCTCTTTCACCCATTTCTTTAGCTTCTGCTTTTTCATATAAATCAAAATTAAAATTCATTATTTATCTTCTCCTTCTTTTTTATCTAATTCATAATAGTCTCTAACTACTTTGTCAAACTCTTTCAAATCGTTTTCCATTGCTTCATCTTCAAACATTCCAAACGGTGTTTTAACACAATCTTGACCATTTGTTTTTAATCTAAAAATATAGTTTCCATTTTCAAACATTGAACGAATACAAATTGTAAACATTCCTTGAATATTAACTTTATCATCAAGTAACTTTCCAATAGTCTTTGGCTTAACATTTCCATACTCATCTGTATCTTCATGCATAACTAAATATACCGTTTTGCCACCCTCAATACTTTTTATTCCGTTAATTAGGTTGAAAAAGTTGTTTGCCATCTCATTGTACTTGTCATACCCTTTAACGCTTGACTTATTCATGAATTCATTTGTTAATAAATAACCTGCGTCATCAATAACTATAACTTTCTTTTTTGTACTTGCGATAGCCTTTAATATTATATCATATCTATCTACCTTTGGTGCTTCTATATCAGTTTTAAATGGTAGTGGCTTCCCTAAAACATTTGCAACTGCAATTTCATCTTTTTTAAAATTTCTTAAACTTGTGGATTTACCTGTTCCACTTGCTCCAATTAATAAAACTGGTACGCTATTCATTTTTTTCACTCTCCTACTTTCTAAAATTTTTTCTACCTCATCCTTTAGATAAGGTACGTTAATAATTTCGTATTTTTCGATATTTTCACTCATATAAACAATAAACATCTCTTCAACTTTTAATCCTGTGTATTTTTCAATTAAATACTTGTAAATACTTAATTGTATATAATAGTGGTGTAAAGCATCATCGTTTAAATGGCTTAAAGGAACCTTCATAGCTTTTTTATATGCTTTTTTGTTGTAACCACTCATTAATGAATTGGTTTTGTAATCAACTAACACCAGCCCCCCTGTTAGTTTATTATAAAACAAATGGTCAACGCAACTTGCTATATCAAATTCTTCAGAACCTATTGGAAGTTCATCAATTAAATGTTCTAAATGGTTTTCATACTCAAATTTAAAATTTTTAGCTTGTTTTTTTATTTTGTTAACTGCTAACTTAAATGCAATATCTTGTCCAAAAGGTATATATTTCCAAATAGATTTACTCCACAAACTTTGTGCGTATTCGTGGCAAGTAGAACCTTTAGCACAAGCAAAATCCGCTTTATATTTCCATTCTGCAAGTATATTTTCAACTAATCTATTTTCTTTGTTAGCAACCTTTTCAGCCATTTCTTCAGCATTAAATTCATTTGCATACTCTTCAATTAATCTTGTAACTGATACGCCAACTCTTTTACCTTTGCATTCGTAATAATGTCCATCTTCAAAAAATTTGAAATCATTAAACTTTTCTAATTCCTTTTTTACTTCTTCAATAGTCATATTATTTACCTCTTTCAATAAGTATCATTCTGATATAACCATTTAAAGAAAGTCCTTTATCTTTAGCTTCTTTTTCAAGTTTAGCCTTTAGGCTTTCATCAATTTGAATATGTATATATTTCATTCTCTCACTTCCTTTCTTTTGAAATTAGATAAAATCACGTTCGCTAACAGAAAACATATCTAATTTACAAATTGGTTTATAGTTTTCTTCTAAATCTGCTTCTAAATCTTCTAATTCTTCCTTTAAATTTTCAACTTCATTGTATAATTCTTCGCAAATAGTAATCACTTCTTCAATAGTTAAAATTCTATCACCAACAGCTCTATCTTTAACGAAGTTGTAACCATCACACTTTATTAGAATATCATTCAAATCCATATTATCACCTTCTTTCTCTTTAAGTAATTATATTATACTACTTTTTCAGTATTAAGTCAATACTTTTTTAATATTTTATTAATCTAAATTACTATGACTTAAAACCCATAATTTCTTGCTATATTTTAACTTGTTATATCTTTTTAAAAAGGTTGAGTAATCCTTATATCTTTCTGTAAAAATTACCCCCTTAGTACTATCATAGATGTTTATAAACCACATTTTTTAATTTATATTCAAACTCAACTCTTTTATTCCTATAATTAAATCTACCACAATAATTACATAACTTCCTGTTTTTTTCAAAAGCATAGAACGACATCGTGTGTCCACAAAACTCGCAATATTTTTCGAACTTTTTTTGTTCTTCTCTTAATTTTATATCTCTTTCTAAACCCATTCTAAATAAATCTCCTTTCATATTAATTACCTTTTTTTAATTTCTTTAAATTAGGCATCATTAACCTTAAAATAATCTTTTCTATAAAATTCAATTTTCTAGCATATATTCTTTTTTTCATCTTTATTTCTCCAAACTATTATAAATCTTTGTAACTCCACCAAGCCAATTTTTGTTTAAACCTTTAGGGTCATTTTTAGCACCAATAGGACAATATTTCTTTTGAATCTCTTCTAATGTATCTAAGCCCATATCAAAATATAATCTTTTTAAATTACTAACATAAGCTTCAATTCCTTCATCTAATGTAGCATAACTTAAGAAACTTCCATTACAATACATTCCACCAACATTATTTTTATTAAAATATAAGTTGCTTGTGAAGTTGCCAGTTTCCCATTTTGAAATACTAACAGCTATCTTCCAATCTATACCATATTCTTCGGCTTTATTTTTTATTTTACAAGCTGTTTCGTGTTCTAAGAAACATTCCTTTACTTCTTCTTCTTTTGTTTCATTTTGAGTAGTTTCTGTAAGCATAGGAACTTCTTCAATTTTTAACTCTGATGGTGTTATTACGCTAACTTTTTCTTCTGTGTTATAACTTTTTATAAATTCTTTAAGTGGTGTATATATAGCATAAACATCTAAACTTAAATTAATTACTAACGAATAGATAATCACTACTCTTACAATTCTGGGAATTTTCATAAATAATTTAACTACTAAATTATCAAATGTTCTTATCAATAAATATATAGCATATAATAACCCGACTATTAAATAAATTGTATTTTTAATAATTAAATCTAAAAATTCTTTTATTATACCTTTAAACCCTAACTTTTTTATTCTTCTTATAACTTTATTCTTTTTTAATTTCTTTTCCATTTTAATCACCTTTTTATCCTTTACTTTTTTCATTTTTTAACTTGCATGGTATTCGCAATAGCTAATATCATTACCTTTTTCTACGCAAGCATTAACTCCTTCAATATAATTTCTATTTAATAATATATAAAATCCAACTAATACCAACCCTACTAAAATAATTTTTAAATCTCTTTTAATTTCTTTATTTGTCATTTTTCATCATTCCTTCCATTTCTTCTTTTATTTTTAATAATTCTAATTCCAAAATCCCCTTTTCAATAATTCCCATTTTACTCACCTACCTTTCTATACACGAAAGAAGATAATTTAGTATCAATATAAATCGGAACAAATTCATCACTATTTAACATATAATTTTTAATAATTTTTCTAATAAACTTTTTCATTTTCTTTATCTCCTCTCTTTATTGTGATTTAATTATAACACCATTTTAATATAAAGTCAATACTTTTTTAATACTTTTTTAATATTTTTTTAAAAAAATAAAAAAAGCCTTATATTTCAAGGCTTTTCCAATTTATTTTAAATATATTCCCAACTATAACCACCTGCTTTTTTTCTTTTTCCTTTACAACATTTGGTTATAGATGAATTATCTATATTTAATTCTTGCGATGCTTTCTTAATACTATCCCATTTTTGAATTAAATTTTTGTTTGTATCAAATTGTAATATTTGTTTTCTAATTTTTTTATTTCTATTTCCATAATTGCAATTATATTTTGCTGAACACCATTCTAAATTAAATGCTTCATTACATTCTTTTATTTCGTTTTTATGATTTACTTCAGGAAGTTTGTTTGGGTTTGGTATAAATGCTTGTGCTACAAGTCTATGAATATATTTATAAGTTCTAGTTTCATTGTTATTTTCTTTTTTATATAAACAAACTCGTTTGTAACCATCTTTGTCATAAATACCATTAAGTATATAATTGTTTCGTTTTAAACTCTTGACATTTCCAAAATTACTAATTTGGTATAAATTTTCAAAATTAGGAATATCTTCCCATATTTCCTTATCCATTTTATCATCTCCCTTATAAATGATAGAGAGAGTAATAAGGGTACTCTCTCTGAAAAAATTATATCATCTTTTTAAAATTTAAACAATATCTATTTGGAATTTTGTTACATTTACACCTTTAGCACCAGCATAACCATCTTGTCCATTTTTAGTTTCGTTATCATATTGCCAACTATAATTATTTACTTTATATTTTGCTTTTTTATATGGTCTAATGTTATTTGGTGTATAGTAATATACTTCTACTCTATCAATAGGTGTTCCATTCCCTGCATAACCATTTGAATGGTTATTAATATTATAACCATTAACATAAGGTAAAAACCCTTTGTTTTTAGGCGATACCCTATATTTTATAGAACCTTTGTCTACTCTTATAGCAATATCAGTTATTGGACTACCTTCCCATCCAGCATAATCTTCTAAGTTTTTTACTTCACTCAACCAACCATGTTTTTTGGTTCTAACTCTATAATAGACATTTACTTTATTATCTATAATTGGTGTAGGCTCATTTTTAGCCCCATTTAAGGCTGTTTCTATCATTTTAATAAATCTATCCCAGCCCATATCTAAAGTTTTGTGAGGACAATATTTATTACTCCAGTCTTGGTGTTTTTTTACTCTATCAATTCCCCAACCTCTTTCCTTTAGAAGTTGAACTATTAACTCCACTGCGTTCTGCTCGGCTTTAATAAACTTATCTCCTCCACTTTTAGAATAACAAATCTCAATACCAATGGATTTTCTATTTCCTGTACCATTGCCTCCATCTCCTGCGTGCCAACCATTTCTATCAAGCGGTAGCCCTTGAACTGCTTCTTTATCATCTACTGCAAAATGATAAGATACTTCATTATTATTCTTAATCATATATGCTATCTCATTTTTTGCTGTTGCGTCATTTGCTGTATTATGCACTGTAATATATTCTGCATTCATTTCAAAAGGGCATTTAATATTGTATTTACTTTGAGGCACTAAATTTTTAATTATTTTCATTTTACACCTTCCTTTAATTATTCTTCTTATAATTGATATTAGATATTCCAAGTACAATGCCTAACACAGTTCCAATTAAATTAATTGTTTGTACTATTTGCTCTGTATAAGGAACACCCCAAATATCACCAATGCCATTTACTAAAGTTGCTAAGGCATATAAACCAACCAAAGCCACCCATTTTAGAATATCATAAGTTTTGTTATTCATAATTCACCTCCCTTAATCTGTTGTTTTTGTATATTCCAGTGTAGCAACAACCCTCGCCTTTGAAATTGGCTCGTATTGTAATTGAATTTTTAAAGTAGAAGGGTTAACCATTATTGTAAACTTATTACCATCATAATACGGAAATGGGTAGTGTTGATTATCAAGGGTATAAAATGACGGATTCCCAATATAAATCTCTTCTACATTATTTATACCAAGAGAATCTAAAGCATAATGCTTTTCTTCATTTGTTCCTGTTCCATTTGGTAACTCTATAACTCTCCTATATAAATGTTTGTTGTTAATCCATTTACCGATTTTTAGCTCCTCAGTAGAGTATATATCAAAAAGTCCATCATAGACCGCCCCATTTATTTGAACTCTTCCTCCAAGACTTTCATTATAAGGTGCTCCTAAACTAACATTGTTACCATATACAGCAATCGCAGGACTACCATTTCCCAACGTTTCGGTATCTTCCACAAAATCAAGTTCATCATTTATAACAATTTTAATTAAGAATGATTTATTTATATCAAACCCATTAGCTCCTAAATCTCCAGCTATATTTTGGTCTATTTCATATTTGTATTTAGTACCTTCTATTTGAGTTAAAGTAGCATTTAACTTAGTTGTACCTTCTACAAAATCATCATTTGAACTTGCTTCTTTATAATAATATTTAACACTAACTACACTATTTACAATAGCACCAAAGTTAACTAAATCAATTTCTCCTTCAACTTGCAAATTAACTTCGCTATTCACTTGTTGAGTTCTTTCTAGGTTACTTATTGAACCAATTATCTTTTTATAATCTATATAATTAGTAATTGGTTTAATAACAGGTGTTGAATTACCTCTTGAATCATTAGCAAATACAGTTATACTTGCACCATCTACTTTTTGAATAACGTTTTCGACTGGATAAGTAACGTTATTATTTGTTACTGACTTACTTCCGATTGTTGATTGATAGCTTGTTAGTGTAGCTTCTTTTAATGCAGTTGCTTTATTTTCTTCACTAACTATTGTCTTAATGTTTGAATAATTTTTAATTACTGTCTTATTATTGCCAGTTAAACTATTATAATTAGTTGTTTCCCAATCAAAATCATTAAATTGAGGATTGGCATTTATAATACTAACTTCTTTTGTTACATTATCTAAAAAATTATTACCACCAATAACCGTTTTTAACACATAATAAGTCTTTGCTTTCGGTTTCATTACATATTGTCTTAATGTCTTTCTTTGTTCTTCTGTTAAGACAACTTCATATTCATTCCCTGTTTTTGGAATGTCTATATAATCAACTATGGGATTTATAGTATAATCTTCGACCGCAAGTTTAACTTGCAAACTATCAACACTATTACCTGCTAAATTAGTATAATTAATCTTAGGATTGCTCTCATCTGTGAAATCAATAGCATTTGTTATAGTAGCTTTTCTTGGTATTTTTGTCAAACCTACACTACCACTAGCATTAGCACTTGACGGATTAAATTCTGCACTCCAACTAGCACTAACACTTGCATTTTTACTGCCATCGTTGTTATGTTTAACATCATAAAAATCAACCGTAGCTCCTGTATATAACCAAGCACCACCAGCTACATTAGTGGGATAAGGTATAGTTCCTGAATAATTTTTAACTTGTCCATCTACATTAATAGAACCACTAAAATTACCACCACAATATGAAATAGTGCTAACACGTCCTATATAAACATCTACTCTAACCACCGAAGTATTATTCGCTACATTATACGAAGTTTCATAAGCTTCCAATTTAAACTTCCAAGCACTATGATTGGTACTTCCATTAATTGTTGCCATTTATCACACCCCACTTAACCATACTTGATTACCACTCTTTAAAACTAGCAAACCATTAACTTTACTTGTTGACCTGCTTTCAAATTGATTAGTTACAGTTCCTTTATCAGTATCTTCACGAACTACTTCACCAGTTGTTTTATTTAACACTCTTGACCCATCACTGTCTATTCTTGCAATGGTATTAGTAGTGTTACTAGCTACTTCTATACCTTTACCAATCTTTACAGTATCAGTTATAGTCTCGTTTGCATTTTGAGACCAGTTCAATACTTCTTCGCCATCGTTCATCATTAAATCTACAATGTAGCAAGAATTATCTTCATCACTTATAAATTCGATTCTTACTTTACCTGACGAAACATTTATAGTCTGACTAAATTGTGTTAATGAATTGTACTCTTCTAAATAATATTCTACATCATTAATAATAATTTTGCAAATTGCCAATTCTAACAATTTTAAATATTCAAAAGAAATTGTATAAATACCATTCTTGCATAATATTTCTTGTTTAATACTTTTTTCTTCGCTTGAAGTTGTATCTTGTAACATTATAGCACTTTGACCTACTGCATTTTGTCTTGTAAAGGTATCTGTTACACTTGCAATATTAGTCCAGCTTCCATCATTTAATACCCCCATACTATCCTTTATATAATTATTACCGCCAGCTACAGAAATAGCATTTACTAAACCGTCAACAGAATTTTGTACCAATTCGTTTGTTTGTGTTTTTGTATAAATATCATTTGTTATTGTTGTTGTTATACTAATAATTTCAGCACTGCTTTGATTAGCAATTATTTCTGCTCTTTTTGCTATATCATAAGCATTTTTAGGATTTTCATATTCGACAGTTGCATCAGTTACACTTGGTGCTTCTAATATAATTTCGTCATACTTACTTGTAATTTTTAATACAATAGAATTAACTAATTGCCCTTCTTTATTTCTAAATTGAATTAAATCTCCCAAAGTTAGATAAGGTTTAAAAGCATATTCGCTTTTAAAAGAAGAATATCCAAAACCTTTAACTTTATCAAATATCGCTTGTTTTAATTGTTCTCTTTTTTCTAAAGTATAAGCAAAAGGTACATCATTTATTTCTAACCAGTGTTCTCCATATTGTTCTATTAAAACCTCATCTTTAATTACTGCATTTTGTCCCTGTACTTGACTTGTTCCTATACTAAGACTTGTTATAGGTCTAGTATCTCTTTTATCTTCCAATTCAACATAATCTTCTATAATTTCATCAGTTTCTTTTGTAAAAATAAGTTCCAATTTGTCATCATTTGTAATTGTTGCAAAATTACCACTTATAAAAGCAATTGCACTTATAACATCTCCAAACATCTCACCATTAACAAATTGATTGCTATCAACTATAAAATCGCCATTTGTTAGGTTGGTATTTACTAATTCAACACCAACATTGTTACATATTTCATCAAGTACATCTTTTAAAGTTACATTTCCACTTGCATAATCAAGTCCAGTAACATAAGGTTGAGCAAACTTTAAACCATAATCATAAGCAGTAACCTTAACTTCTTCTGTGCTATCATTGTCTTTTATTTCAGTAACTATAAAATTACCAACTTTAAAACTTTCTCCATTTATTTCTTTGTATAATGTTAATTCTTTATTCCTATACTTTACATCATTTGAAGTAGTAAATTTAATATACTTCATATTAAAGCTACCAATAAAATGAGTGTCTTTATAAGCTGTTGCATACATTTCAATCATAACATCTATTTGAGTAGTAGTTCCCGAAAGAACTACATACTCTCTATATGTCAATTTATTGCTATTACACGCTTGTTTTAATGTGTTAGATATATTTATCATTCAACATCACTACTCTTTTCCAAAATGGCTGTAAAATCGCCTACAAACACGTCACTTGCACTATTATCTACTTGTAGTTCTGGAAGTGTTACTATAAAATTAGCACTTTTCATTTGTTTATCTTTCAAAGAATAATATTGATATTCACCATCTTGTAATTTATTTACATATTCAGCAAGGGTATTACCGTCAAAGCAACCTAAGTCTATATTAATAACTACATCACTATAAGAAGTTAATATTTTTTTTCTCTTGCCATTTACAAATTGTTTTTTTGCTATTAAATTTGGTTGCTCATTTATTCTATAACCACTTTGTAAAATAGTCTCAAAATCAAAATAACCATTATCATCTTTTTTTCTTAATAATATCATTTGCTAACTCCACCTCCAAAACTATATTGTAAGTCTTTTCTTTGCTGTACTGTTTGTTGATTTTCGTGTATTTGTTCGCCATCTAAATATAATCTATTATAATTTTCAACTTGAATAACACTATTTGCACTTAATATTTGACTAACGCTACCACTAGTTCCACTAAAACTTGCTTTTGCTGTTTCCATATTAACTGCTTGGCTCATCTTATTCATTATCTCATCATTCATTTTATCAATAGAATTTAAGGCACTATCTGTATTTGCGTCAATTCCTACTGCAATACCTTTTGGCAACCATTGTCCTACTTGGTCTCGCATAACTCTTGATGGAGATTTTATTCCAAAGAAATCTTTTATACCTTGTGTAATTGTTTTAGCAAAACTTTTTATTTTGTTTAACAGCCAATCTTTAGCACCAGTTATTCCATCCCAAATACCCATAACTATATTTTTACCAACATCAAACATTCCACTAAAGAAATCGCCAATTTTTTTAGCTATTCCTTTAAAGAAATCAGCAAGCCAATTAAACACTCTTAAGGCTGTTGCTTTTACATCATCCCAATTCTTAATTAATAAATATATAATTGCTATCAAAGCACCAATTGCTACTACTACTAATGTTATTGGACTTGTTACAAACGCCATAACTGCTCCGAACGCACTTGTCGCCGCCGTTGCTAGTGTGGTAGCAGTTGTTGCTATTCCTGTCGCTATTGCAGCTGCATTTTGAGCTATCGTATAAGCTATAACTGCAGTTGTTATTGTTCCAATTAATATAGCCAATAATGTCAAAGGTTGTTCATTATCTTTTAACCATTTTGAAACTTCTTTGCCACCTGTCAATAAATCATTTAACACAGGTAAAGCTGTATCTTTTAAAAAATTGAATAAAGGTTCAGTTGCTTCACCTGCAAATGTCATAAAGTTATCTTTTAATGTACTCATTTGCCCGTTTAAAGTTAAACTTTGTTGTTCCATTGCCCCAAAATAAATGCCACCCTCTTCACTAGCAAATTTTAATGCTTCTGTTAAGGTCTCATAAGTAATTTCTAGATTAGTAGCTTCTTCTTTTGTTATTCCCATATAATTAGCAAGTAACCCATATAAATCAATACCAGCATAAGCAAATTGCTTTATATCTAATGCACTTGCTTGTCCAACATTTTTAATTTGTTGTAAGTTTACTGCCATTCTAGATAATTCTTCATTTCCTCCACCAGTTGCAGAAATTGCATTACCTAAAGCGATAATATCTTCTCTTGCGTCATCAGCACCAACCCCAGCACTTATTAATAATTGATTAGCTTGTGTAAGCCCTGCAACATCAAACGGCGTTTTTGCTGCATCCGTTTTTATTTGTTCCATTATTCTGTTTGCTTCTTCTGCACTACCTGTTAAAGTAGTTAAAGCCACTTGATATTGTTCTATTTGTGCATTGTATGTTACACCTTGTTTTACAACTTCACCCATTGCACTTGCTACTTGTTTGAAGGCATCAGCCATTAAGTTGCCAATTGCAATAGTAGATGGACCGATTTTGTTTAACCCTTTTTGCAATCCATCAGTTTCTAATTTAGTATCATAAGTCAAACTTCCTGCTACTGCCATTTGTATCACCTCTCTTATTGAGAAGATTTTATTTTATTAAGTTGTTCAAATATTTGTTGATGTCTTTTTCTTTCGTCTTGTTCAAATTCAGTCGGCGGTAATTTATAAAGTTCTTTCAATTCTAAAAGTTCCTTATCTTTGCCATTGTATGCTCTATAACCACGTATTTTACTAAATTCGCACTCTCTATCAAGCGAGTTCCACATTGCCTTAAACTTCCACCAATGTATATGAAACGTGCTTAAATCCACTTTAAATTGCCCGTAAAAAGCACCCCAAATTAAATCACTATCATAGTTATAATCATACAATCTCAAGTTCTTATTGGCTTTATTGCTATGCCTCACTTGTTCTTCAGTTTTACCACATTTATAAAACCACAAAAACTTATCAACTGCTTGTTCCAACAATCCCTTATTTATTATTCTAAAAAAAGCAGGGTAGAACTTGCCTAAGCATTTATAACTTGCTTCCCTTTTGTTCTTGCCCTGCATTTCTAGTTCAAATTCAATAAATATTCTAAAATCTGTATTAATAAAATACTTCTCATTATCTAAATAAACAAAATGAGGCAATCTATTAAACATATTTCCCATTCTTATCTCCTATTATATCTATTGTAATTTCCATTTCTATTATATTTATTATTTCTTCTTTGCTGTCTGTTGTTATTCAATTCTTCAACTTTACTATTTATATCATTAATTGATTTGCTAACTCTATCTATTGTATTGTTTGTCATTGCTTTTGCGTATGCTTCAAAAATACAACCCAAGATATTAACTTCAACTTCTAAACTCATCTTGTCATATCCGTCAGCAATTCTTTTGTTGTTTATTTTTTCAACAGAACCATTTCCTAATATTTCTTCAATTTGTCTTTCAACTTCGTTTAAATTACTATCTAAATTTCTTAATTCTTCTATTTTATCATTACTTAAATTCTTAATTTCAAATACTAAATCATATAAATCTATTTCTATCTTTTTGTCAGTATCTTCATAACCGAACTTCATTCTATTATTCATATTTCCTCATCTCATTTATCTTTTTCTTATTATCATTTAACTTATTATACTAAACATCTGCTGTAAATGTTTTTGTTGATACATTAAAAGTACCATACTCGAAGTCTCCACCTCTAAGACTTCCACTAATTTTTTTTTGTTCACCAGCTCCACCAGTTGCTTCTGTGATTGAAACTGTTTGTCTTATTTTTCTAG
>JAXJQK010000270.1:0-2228 GCA_036311185.1 Acutalibacteraceae bacterium
ATTGTCCTTGTTGTGGTACCACAACAAGGACAATACATGACTATCGTAGACAAATAATCAAAGATATTTCCATCTCAGAAAAGAATGTTGAAATATACTTCAGAAAAAGAAAATATAGATGTCCACATTGTGGAAAAAGATTCGCTGAAGAAAATTAATTTTTACCTCGTTATCACAGAGTAACAAGTCGTCTTATTGAATATGTATGTGAAAAACTAAGGGAGGTTTATTCTTTTACAAGTATATCAAGAGAGCTTAAACTTTCAACTTCTACAATTATTAGATATTTTGATTTAGTATCGTATGCAAAACCAAAAGTAATCCCTAATGTTATCGCAATAGATGAATTCAAAGGCAATGCTGACAATGAGAAATATCTTGGAATAATAACAGACCCCCAACACGGAATAGTTTTAGATATACTTCCAACAAGACATAACTACTATTTATCTCATTATTTCAGTCAATATACAACTTATGAACGTAACAACGTTAATATTTTTATTTCTGATATGTGGAAACCATACTCTGATATTTCTTCTGTCTTCTTTAAAAAATCTACTTATGTTATAGACAAATATCACTGGATAAGACAGGTTATATGGGCTTTTGAAAAGGTTAGGAAAATCGAGCAAAAGAAGTTTAGTGTTTCTCATCGCAGATATTTTAAACGCTCTAAATCTCTTTTAAACAAACATTTTGATTCATTAGATGAACAACAGAAAAAACAAGTTAATGTTATGTTATATGCTTCTCCAACGCTTTCCAGAGCCTATTCCTACAAAGAAGATTTCCTTAATATTCTTTGTTGCAAATCAAGAGAGGAAGCTCAAAAACAATTAATTAAATGGATTAATTCCGCTTCTGTCTGTGGCATAGAGCCTTTTCAAAAGTGTGCTAAAACTATGCTCACTTGGATTAATGGTATTCTTAATTCTTTTACTACAAAATAATACACTAACGGTTTCACTGAGGGCTGTAACAACAAAATAAAGGCACTCAAACGCAACGCTTATGGCTACCGTAACTTCTCTCGCTTTAGAAATAGAATTCTAAATATATTCTCTAACCAACGACAGGCAACAGCTTAGTTGCCGTTGCCTGTTTTCGCTTTTCTTATTTTCGGGTTTCCCCAACTATTGACATAGAGCCAAGATATATTTGCTACTACTTTAACAGCTGGGTAAGAGCGTTGCTCTGATTAATACGTCAATCAAAGTACTGGTGCAGTAAAATCGTGAATGTCGGTAGGACATGCCTTGGTGTAAAGCTTGTAAATCGCTGTATTGCGTAAGCCAACCGTAAGCAGGAACCCTTTGACAGGTGAAATTTGTTATGTTACTGGATAAAAGAAAAAACGGAACTAGTTCCGTTTTTTAATAAGCAATATTCTGTTTTAGAGGACACACTCTAGAGTATATCCTCTAAAATGAATGGTGCGCTGGGAGGGACTCGAACCCCCGACCTACTGGTTCGTAGCCAGTCACTCTATCCAGCTGAGCTACCAACGCATAAGTCATCTCTCGACTTCTTGTATATGATATCATATTAAAATAAAAAAATCAAGTCTTTTTTCAAAAAAATTCAACTAAAAATCTTCCCTTAATTGCAATAAGAAATTGGACAGTTTATAAATTGTTCACAAACTCAGAAGACAAGTTATTTGAAGATGAATAATCAAAGATTTTTCTAGGTAGATTATTAGGAAGCATCTGAAAACTCAACAAAGTTCACAATTTTGACGAAATCCATATAGCAGCAACATAAATAAAGGCGATAAAAGAGGAGGCAAGTTTATCATATCGTGTTGCGATATGTCTGAACTGTTTAATCTTATTGCAAGAACATTCCACCAAATATTTTTCTTTAATAAAGACACCAATCAAACATCTATGGTTCTTTAGAATTGACTTTAGAAGGAATAACATAATTTGCGTTATTATCAACAATATGATTAAGTATTTCATTTGTACCATAAGCACGGTCTGCTAAAACATTACATCAGCTATATCCTGTGTTGACAGTAGTTCAACAGCTACTTTGCTATCATGAACTTGACCTTATGACAAAAGAAACGATATAGGGTTTCTAAGACCATCAACAAGTGCGTGAATTTTTGTTGTTTTACTGCCCCTACTTGTACCGATATATTGATTATTTTCTGAATTTACAGCCCTTTTTTAGCACCTGCACTTTGCGAATAAGCTTTTCCAGATGTACTATCTATG
>JAXJQK010000271.1:0-10048 GCA_036311185.1 Acutalibacteraceae bacterium
AAGGCTTAACTCCTGTGCAGAAATAGATGCCTCTATAACTGGAGCTGGCTCTGTTGGTGGTTCTGTAACAGGCTCGGTTGGTTTAGCTGTTTGTGGCTCTGTTACAGGCTCGGTTGCTGGATTTAAAAAGCTTGCAAACGATGGCAAGGTTACCATACCGTTAGTAACTGCATAATAGGTATATCCCCCACCAAGTGCAATAAGCAATACCACAATTATCATAACAACAAGTACAGCGTTACCCTTTTTCAATAAAATCACATTCCTTTCAAATAATATTGTTGGAATAAATATGTTTTATAATCAGCTCTTTATAATCAGTTTTTTAATATCAAATCTTTAATTTTTGTAAAGTCACCGTCCATTACAGAAAACTTACTTTTTAGCTCAATTGTTACATCAGGTGAAATATTAGTGTGTATATACAATGAATCAAGTCCTGCATTGTACGAGCCAAGAATATCGGTTTTACAGTCATTACCTATCATTATAGTTTCATCTGGGTTAAGATTGTAACGCTCAAGTATAAGATTATAAAAGCTCTTGTCAGGCTTACAGGTATATTCATCTGATGAAATTACAATGCCATCAAATTTGTCCTCTAAGCCAAGCATTTTTATTTCAGGTGCAGTAAACCAACGCTGTGCATTTGTAAGTAAATATACACCCTTACCAGCTTTTCTTAGGCTGTCTAAGAAATCCTCTACACCGTCATACAGCTTAATATATTTTGTAGAAATAACTCTGAATGACTTTGCAGTATATTCTCCGAAATTTTGTGGAGGCTCTACTCCTTTATTTCTGAGCAGATCCTCAAAAACCTTTTCTATACGAATATCAATATCAGTAAACTCAGGGTACTTTTCGGCTACCTCTGCCTTTTCTTTTTCAACCTGTGCAAAGTAAGCTCTTTTTAGCTCCATAGGCTTGTAATTTGCACCCTCAAAGGCATATAGCTCTGCCATTTTCTCCCATAAATAGGTTTTCCACTCGTTTGTGTTTATATCCACCAATGTTCCGTAAAGGTCAAAAAGATAATTCTTGTACATAATATTTTCTCCTAATAATTTTTAAATAAATTTATTGCTTTTATTATATCATAAATTATCTGTAAAACAAATACAGTTTTTTACAATAATTACGATTTTTGCTGTTTTTTGTATCTGTTTATAAATAATTGCTTACAAAATGTTACACACATTATTTTTTAGGTGCTGACAAACTGAAATATTTATGATAAAATAAATAGGAATATTGTTTTAAGGAGGTTTGTGAAGTATGACAGATAAAGAGCGTGCAAGACTTGCTGTTAATGCTTTAAAGGATGAATATCCCGATGCTATATGCTCTTTGGTTTATACCGATCCTCTGCAATTGCTTATAGCCACAAGACTTGCCGCACAATGTACAGACGCAAGAGTTAATATGGTTACACCAAAGCTTTTTGAAACATATAAAAATGTAAATGAGTTTGCAAATGCTGATGTAGCCGATGTTGAAGAGCTTATTAAAAGCTGTGGACTATACAAAACAAAAGCAAGAGATATTGTTGCAATGTGCATAGCATTAAGAGATAATTTTAACGGAGTTGTACCAGACACTATCGAAGAGCTTGTATCTTTACCAGGCATAGGTAGAAAAACGGCAAATCTTATTATAGGTGATATCTTTAACAAGCCTGCTGTAGTTGTGGATACTCACTGCATACGAATAACAGGCAAGCTGGGCTTTCACAGTATAAAAGATGCTGTAAAAATTGAAAAGCTTTTGCGAAATGTGTTACCACCACAAGAATCAAACGATTTTTGCCACAGGCTTGTACTACACGGCAGAGCTGTATGTACAGCAAGAAATCCAAAATGTGAGCTTTGCTGTATGAAAGACTTTTGCAAATATAGCATTGAAAAAAGCTTACAAAATGAAAATAATAAAAAATAATATATTTATTATAAAACTCTAAAAATGAAAGGCGATGTAGAATGTCTTACCCTAAGGAATTAATAAGAAATTTCAGTATTATAGCACATATTGACCACGGAAAAAGCACACTTGCTGACCGTATTCTTGAACAGACTGAGTCTGTTGCTTTAAGAGAAATGGAAGATCAGCTACTTGATAATATGGATCTTGAGCGTGAACGTGGTATTACAATTAAAGCACACGCTGTTACACTGCTTTACAAGGCTGATGACGGTAACAATTATGTATTTAATCTTATTGACACACCAGGACACGTTGACTTCAACTACGAGGTTTCTCGTTCACTTGCAGCCTGCGAGGGTGCTGTGTTAGTTGTAGATGCTTCACAGGGAATTGAGGCACAAACACTTGCTAACACCTATCTTGCTGTTGACAGTGGACTTGAAATTGTACCTGTTGTAAATAAAATAGATTTACCAAGTGCTGACCCTAAGCGTGTAAAGGATGAAATTGAAGATATTATAGGAATACCAGCTGAGGATGCTCCTGAAATTTCTGCAAAGGCTGGTATAAATATTCACGATGTAATGGAAAGAATAGTATCTGACGTGCCTGCTCCAACAGGTGACGACAGCAAGCCATTACAGGCACTTATCTTTGACTCTTACTATGACGCATACAAGGGTGTTATTATATATATAAGAGTAAAAGACGGTGTTGTAAAGCGTGGAGATGAGATTAAGCTTATGGCTACTGGCTCTACATTTACCGTTGTTGAGCTAGGTTATATGAGGGCAACCTCACTTGAGCCTACAAATGAGCTTTGTGCAGGCGAGGTTGGATACATTGCCGCAGCAATCAAAAGTGTACAAGATGCTAAGGTTGGTGATACTGTAACATTAGCTAACAGACCCGCAAGCGAGCCTCTACCAGGCTACAGAGAGGTTCAGTCAATGGTGTATTGTGGTGTATACCCTGCTGATGGTGCAAAATATTCAGATTTGCGTGATGCTCTTGAAAAGTTAAAATTAAATGATGCTTCACTTTCATTTGAGCCTGAAACATCTATTGCACTTGGCTTTGGTTTTAGATGTGGATTCTTAGGACTTCTTCATATGGAGATTATTCAGGAACGTCTTGAGAGAGAATATAATCTTGACCTTATTACAACTGCACCAAGCGTTATATTTAAAATAACAAAAACAGATGGTACTGTTGAAATGATAGACAACCCTACAAACTATCCAGACCCAGCACTTATATCAATGGCTGAAGAGCCTATGACAAATTCTCATATTTATGCTCCATCTGAATATGTAGGAAATATTATGGAGCTTTGTCAGGACAGACGTGGTATATTTAAGGATATGAAATATATTGATAACGATCGTGTTGATATTCACTATGAGCTACCACTTGCAGAGATTGTTTACGACTTTTTTGACACATTGAAATCCCGTACTCGTGGATATGCTTCGTTTGACTATGAGCTTTCAGGCTATGCAGAAAGTAAACTTGTTAAGCTTGATATTATGCTGAATGGTGAAGTTGTAGACGCACTTTCATTTATTATTCATAAAGATAAGGCTCCTTCTCGTGCAAGAAAAATGGCTGAAAAGCTAAAGGAAAAAATTCCAAGACAGCTATTTGAAGTACCTATTCAGGCTTGTATAGGTAGTAAAATTATTGCTAGAGAAACCGTTAAAGCTATGCGTAAGGATGTACTTGCAAAGTGCTACGGTGGTGATATTACCCGTAAGAAAAAACTACTTGAAAAGCAGAAAGAGGGTAAAAAGAGAATGCGTCAGCTTGGTAGCGTAGAGGTTCCTCAGGAAGCATTTATGGCTGTGCTTAAGCTTGATACGGATTAAGTAGTATCTGAAAATTCAAAATAACTATTTTACTATATATCATTCCAACCAAGGAGGGCGATTATTATGAATTATGATCCAAATAATCAACAGAACAATCAGCAAGATTATCAACCAAATTATCAGGATAATCAGCAAAACTATTATCAGCAAACTTATCAGCAGCATTACCAGCAGAGTGGCTATCAGCAGCCTATAATACAGCTTAGTACAAATAGAAGCTTTTTAAAGTATGTACTTCTTAGTATCGTTACCTGCGGTATCTATGGCATTATATGTTTATATGATATTTCTAAAGATATAAACACTATAGCTAGCCGTTATGATAACAAGAACACAATGAACTATGTACTAGTATGGCTTTTATCATCGGTTACCTTTGGTATTCCTCTTATAGTATGGTATCATAAACTTTCATCAAGAATCGGCTGTGAGCTTAAAAGAAGAAACTATGATTATAAATTTAGTGCTTCTACATACTGGATATATAACTTTGTTTTTATCATTCCATCATTTATATTTGCATTCATAGTAGGCATTATATCATCTTCCGAGCCATCTAATGCATTATTAGCTATTACTTATATTTTAAGTCTACTTTCTTCATTAGGACCATACATATATATGTATAAGCTATTCAAGGCTATGAATCTTCTTTCTGAAAGCTACAATGTATATGGATAATTAATCCTTTAAACCAAAACTCTAATGACTGTTGCAAATCTGATTTTGCAACAGTCATTTTTTTACTTATAAACAAATCAATCTCTTAGATTATTGGTCTAAAAATCGTTTTATATCTAATCATAAAACAGATAATATCATTGACATTATCTGTTTTATCATATATAATTTTAACTAAGGAGGTCGATTATTATGAATTATGATCCAAATAATCAACAGAACAATCAGCAAAATTATCAACCAAATTATCAGAACAACCAGCAGAATTATCAATCAAATTATCAGAACAACCAGCAGAATTATCAATCAAATTATCAGGATAACCAGCAAAACTATTATCAGCAAACTTATCAGCAAAGTGGTTATCAGCAACCTGTGATGCAACTTAGTACAAATAGAAACTTTTTGAAATTTGCAGTTCTTAATCTTGTTACCTGTGGCATTTATGGTATTATATGTTTATATGAAATTTCTAAAGATATAAACACTATAGCAAGCCGTTACGATAACAAAAAAACAATGAACTATGTACTAGTATGGCTTTTATCATTAGTTACCCTTGGTATTCCTCTTATGGTATGGTCTCATAGAATTTCATCAAGAATCGGTTGTGAGCTTCAAAGAAGAAACTATGATTATAAATTTGGTGCTTCTACATACTGGATATATAACGTTGTTTTATCTATAATTCCATCATTTATAATTGGAGCGATAACAGGTTTTATGGCAGGCTCAGGCTCAGATACATCTTCTATGGAAACTATTACTTCTATTTTAAGTCTACTTTCTGCAGTAGGTCCATACATATATACATATAAGCTATTCAAATCTATGGATCTTCTTTCCGAAAGCTACAATGTATATGGATAATTAATCCTTTAAAACAAAATTTTAATGGCTGTTGCAAATCTGATTTTGCAACAGCCATTTTTTACTTATCAACAAATTAACATCTTATACTCTTTGGGCTGAAAATAAATTGTAATTCTTATAAAATTATTGACAGTTTTATTTTTTAGCTGTAAAATTAATCTGTGTGGGTTACAAGCAATTCTTGTTTATATAGAAATAAAATTTTCAAAGGATAATTATAAATTTTTAAAATTCTGAATTTTAAAACTAAGATTTGTTTATCCCCTACTTTAAATTATAAAAAATGAGAGGTGACGAAAAATGGACGCAGGAAGTAGTAACAGCACAGCTCCCGGGCCTTTATTGAGTGCAAATTATACAGTCTATTGCAAATCAATTGACTGCGAAAAACGCTTTTTGCGTTATTTTTTAGCACACTGATTTCAATAAATGACGCTCAAGCTGTGTTACTATACTTCTAGTATCTTATTTTGTAGAATTAGGAGGAAAGGAAACATGGATAACAGAACAACAATGACTATGGCAAGCACCATAGAGCTATTAATTGAGCAAAAAAAATATGTAACAGTTCGTGATGTATTCACAACTATGCAAGCTATTGACATAGCAACACTTTTTAATGAAATTCACAATAACAAATTACCATTGTTATTCAGACTTTTACCAAAAGAGCTAGCTGCCGACACCTTTGTAGAAATGGACGAGGATGCACAGGCACACCTTATACAAAGCTTTAGTGATACCGAGCTTAAAGAGGTTGTTGACGAGCTATATGTTGATGATATGGTTGATCTTATTGAGGAAATGCCTGCTAATGTTGTAAGAAGAATTTTATCATCTGCCGACAGCGAAACAAGAAAAGCTATAAATGAAATTTGTAAATACCCTGACGACAGTGCCGGAAGTATTATGACAACCGAGTATGTTACTTTAAGACTTCATATGACCGTTTCTGATGCTATAAAGCGTATAAGACGAACAGGTATTGATAAAGAAACTATTTATACTGCCTATGTTGTAAATCAAGACAGAACACTAGTAGGTATGCTTTCTATGCGTACACTATTGTTAAGCGATGACGATGACAATATTAAAGAAATTATGGAAACTAATGTTATCGCTGTAAATACTCTTGATGATAAAGAAGAGGTTGCAAACCAGTTTAAAAAATATGACTTTCTCGCTATGCCTGTAGTAGACAAGGAATTTAGACTTGTAGGTATTGTTACCGTTGACGACGCTATTGACGTAATGGAAGAAGAGGTAACCGAGGATATTGAAATGATGGCAGGTATTACCCCTACTGATAAGCCTTATTTAAAAACAAGTGTATTTGAAACCTGGAAAAAACGTATACCATGGCTATTAATACTTATGATATCTTCAACCTTTACAAGTATGATTATCACAGGCTTTGAGGACGCTCTTGCTGCACAGGTAGCACTTACAGCATTTATTCCTATGCTTATGGGTACAGGTGGTAACTCAGGAAGTCAGTCCTCTGTAACTGTAATTCGTGGATTATCTTTGGGAGAAATTCAGTTTAAAGACTGCCTAAATGTAATTTGGAAAGAAGCCAGAGTATCCTTTTTATGTGGTATAACTCTTGCAGTAGCTAACTTTGCAAAGCTTATGGTTTTTGACAGAGTTGGTGTATATGTAGCCTTTGTTGTATCACTTACAATGCTTATAACAGTAATTTGTGCTAAGCTTATAGGCTGTGTGTTACCAATACTTACTAAAAAGATTGGACTTGACCCTGCTGTAATGGCAAGCCCACTTATTACAACAGCAGTAGACGCAGTATCATTGCTGGTATATTTTCAGACAGCGAAAATTATTCTTGGAATATAATTTATAAATACAATATTTATTCAAAAAATCAATCCCTCAAGCAATGGAATGGAGCTTTCCAAATGCTTGGGGGATTGATTAATTTACTTTCCTAATTTCTGCATTTTGCCTTGTATTCTTGACTTTCTGCGTTTGGTTTCGTCTGCGTTTATTTTGATATTTCCGTCATTATCAATATCTAAAACATCACCAGCCTTTGCTTCCTTTAGAAGCTCTGCAATCTCTATTGCAAAAAAGCTCTTATCTTTATCCTCGCAAATTGCAAAGTTGTTTTCAAATCTTTCTATTATTAGAGTTTTCATATCTTTTCACCTTATGTTCTGCCCTTTTTTGTAGCAGAACCCTTTTTATTTAATGTCTTTTTTCTGCTGTTTGGCTTGCCCTTTACAGATTTTTTAGAATTACTCTTAGAATTTTTAGAGCTGTTACGCTGTGCTTTAAAACCAGGTGGAGGTGTTACAAGGCAGTTTTTGCCTGTGCCTATTAAATCCTCTCTGCCTGCAATTATAAGTGCCTTTACAACAGCTTCTTTATTCTTCGGATTAAAATATTGCAACAACGCTCTTTGCATTGCCTTTTCCTTAGGTGTTTTTGGCACATAAACCTCTTGCAATGTATAAGGGTCAAGCCCTGTGTAGAACATACAGGTTGAAACTGTACCTGGAGTTGGGTAAAAATCCTGCACCTGTTCAGGGCGAATATGCTCTTTTTTAAGGAATAGTGCAAGCTCTATTGCATCCTTTAAGGTTGAGCCTGGATGTGATGACATTAAATATGGCACCAAATATTGCTCCTTGCCAACCTGTTTTGTAATTTTAAAGAATTTATCAGAAAATCTCTTATAGGCTTCTATATGTGGCTTACCCATTTTATCAAGTACAGCTGCTGAACAATGCTCGGGTGCTACCTTTAGCTGACCGCTTACGTGATGTTCCACAAGCTCTTTGAAAAACTCGTCGCTTTCGTCCTCCATCATATAATCAAAGCGTATGCCTGAACGGATAAAAACCTTTTTAACACCCTTTACAGCTCTTAGCTTTCGCAAAAGCTGTAAATATTCATCGTGTGTAACCTGTAAATTTTTACAAGGAGTTGGAGCAAGGCATTTTTTGTTTTTGCACATTCCAGCCTTTTCCTGAATTTTACAGGACGGCTGACGGAAGTTTGCAGTAGGACCTCCTACATCGTGTATATAACCCTTAAAGCGTGGATTTTTTGTAAGTGATATTGCCTCATTAATAACTGACTCTTCACTTCTTGTTGTAATTACTCTGCCCTGATGAAATGCTATTGAGCAGAAGTTACACGCACCAAAGCAACCTCTATTATGTGTTATAGAAAATTCAACCTCTTGAATACCTGGTACACCACCCAAGACCTCATAAGAAGGATGATACATTCTCTCGTAAGGTAATGAATACACCCAATCTAGTTCACTTTGAGTTAGAGGTGGCATTGGCTGATTTTGCACAAGTATAAACTTGCCGTGTCGCTGTATAATTTTTTTGCCACGCACTGCGTCCTGCTCTTCCATTTGCTTACGACAGGCTACAGCATACTCCTTTTTATTTTCCTTTACTACCTCATAGCTTGCACATTCTGTTGCTGACATCGGTACATAGTCCTGTGTTTTTACAGCATAGCAAATACCACGGATATCGTGTAAATCCTCTACTGTGCCACCATTGTTAAGTATGTTGGCAATTTCTATTGTTTGATTTTCTCCCATACCGTAGGTAAGAATATCTGCTTTACTATCAAATAAAATTGACGGACGAACAGCGTCATCCCAATAATCATAATGAGCAAATCTTCTTAATGAAGCCTCTAATCCACCTATAATAACAGGTGAATCAGGGTATACCTGTTTTATAAGATTTGAGTAAACTATTACAGCTCTGTCTGGTCTGTTGCCAGCCTTACCACCTGCTGTATAGGCATCATCACTACGTTTTTTCTTTGCAGCTGTATAATGTGCAACCATGCTATCTATGTTACCTGATGTAACCATAAAGCCAAGACGAGGCTTTCCAAAGCGTTTAAAATCGTTTGTGCTGTACCAGTCAGGCTGTGAAAGTATGGCTACCCTGTAGCCCTTAGCCTCTAATACTCTTGACAATATACTTATTCCAAAGCTTGGGTGGTCAACATATGAGTCACCTGTAACAAATACAAAGTCTACATAGTCCCAACCACGGTTATTCATTTCTTCTCTGGTTATAGGTAAAAAAGCCATTGGTTTTCCTCCTATTCTATGATAATAATTTATATCTATTTCTTATTAATTTTTGATTTTATAAAATCTATTAGTTCACCAAAAATACATATAATAAGCTCGCATATACTTACATCTAATAACAAGCCAATCCAGCAAAATGCTCTCGTTTTTTCAAATAAAAATAAAGCTAATGTAAAAATTAAACCACCTACAATAGGTACAAAAGAGGGTGAACGCTGATCCTTTATTTTATAATACATATCCTTTATTCTATAATACAAGTATAAGTAATTTACCAATAAAATAAATCCACCTAGTATAGCAAGTATTATGCCTGCAATTATCCTAATCAATTCCAAATGCTCCATACGCTTACCTCAATGTGTATTTTATAAATCTGAATTTATATTACTCACTTATATTATTTTTACGCTCGAGCCATTGTTGGTAGGTCATTAGCACTTCTCTTGATTTTGAGCCTACGTGAGGACCTACTATGCCCATTTGCTCCATTTCATCAATAAGTCTGCCTGCACGTGCATAGCCAAGGCGAAGTCTTCTTTGTAGTAATGAGGTTGAAGCCTGTCCGTTTTCTACTACAAGCTTAATAGCCTCCTCCATCATACTA
>JAXJQK010000272.1:0-12309 GCA_036311185.1 Acutalibacteraceae bacterium
GCTGTTGGAGTTGGTGACCTTAAAAAGGTATTGTCAAATGTGAAGACAAGAGGTATTCTGGGAGAAATTCAGCTTGGAGCAATCCTAAAAGAAATTCTCTCACCTGAGCAATATGAAGAAAATGTAGTTACTAAAAAAAGCACCCGAAATCCAGTAGAATTTGCTGTGAAGCTTCCTAACGACAATAATTCATCAGTATATTTGCCTATCGACTCAAAATTCCCAGCAGATACATATCAAGCATTGTTAAATGCACAGGATAACGGCAACAAAGAAGAAATTGCCATGGCTGTTAAAACTCTTGTTACCAGAATAAAGAGCGAGGCAAAGGATATTCACGAAAAATATATAGAACCACCACATACCACAGAATTTGCAATAATGTTTTTACCATGTGAGGGCTTATATGCCGAGGCTGTAAACCGTGGCTTAGTTGAAATTTTACAGCGTGAATATAAGGTTAATATAGCAGGACCAAGTACAATGGCTGCACTTTTAAATAGTTTGCAAATGGGCTTTAAAACTCTTGCTGTGCAAAAGAGAAGTGCTGAGGTATGGAACGTATTAAGTGCTGTAAAGAATGAATTTGATAAATTTGAAGATGTACTTACTATGACACAGCAACGCTTAAATCAGGCTAACAGTGAGCTGGACAAGCTGGTTGGTGTGCGTACTCGTCAGATAAAACGTAAGCTTTCTGATGTATCTGTGATTGAACAGAATAATTTGCTTGAATAAGCTTTATTTTCTATAAGAAAAAACTCCGACCGAAAGAAAAAATCTCGGTCGGAGTTTTTTGTTATTATAAAATACAGGAGGATGAAATTTGCTTACATAAGGCTTTTATATAGCTCTGTTATTTCCTCTACGCTGGTATCTCTTGGGTTACCAGGGCGACAAGCATCGTCATATGCTGACTGTGCAAGGAATGGAATATCCTCAGCTTTTACAATTTCTGTAAGGTCAGCAGGTATTCCTACATCAGCTGATAGTTGCTTTACAGCGTCAATAGCTGCTTTGCGATATTCAGCCTGTGTCATATCTTCTGTACCTGTTACACCCATAGCCTGTGCAATATATTTATATTTATCACCTGTTTCAGGTGCGTTATATTCCATAACTGTTGGCAGAATTATAGCGTTTGCTACACCGTGTGGGGTGTCGTATAATGCACCAAGAGGATGTGCCATTGAATGTACTATACCTAATCCTACATTTGAAAAGCCCATTCCTGCTACATACTGTCCTAAAGCCATACCCTCTCTGCCTTCAGGAGTATTGTCAACAGCACCACGCAATGTTCTGGATATAATTTCAATAGCTTTTAAATGGAACATATCAGAAAGCTCCCAAGCTCCCTTTGTTATGTAGCCTTCAATAGCGTGTGTAAGTGCGTCCATACCAGTTGCAGCTGTAAGTCCTTTTGGCATTGTAGACATCATATCAGGGTCAACAACAGCTACTACAGGAATATCGTGTACATCTACACAAACCATTTTACGATTTTTCTCTGAATCTGTAATTACATAGTTTATAGTAACCTCTGCCGCAGTTCCAGCTGTGGTTGGTACTGCTATAATAGGTACACACTTGTTTTTAGTTGGTGCAACACCCTCTAATGAGCGAACATCTGCAAATTCAGGGTTGTTTATTATTATTCCTATTGCTTTAGCTGTATCCATAGATGAGCCACCACCAATAGCAACTATGCAATCAGCACCACACTGCTTATAAGCCTCTACACCAGCCTGTACATTTTCAATGGTAGGGTTTGGTTTTATGTCAGAGAAAATTTCATATTCTATACCTGCATTATCAAGTATATCTGTAACCTTTTTAGTAACCTCAAATTTGATAAGGTCAGGGTCAGAAGCAACTAAAACCTTTTTAAAGCCTCTTGCTTTTACCTCGTCAGGAATTGCGTTTATAGCACCAGCACCGTGATATGAGGTTTCGTTAAGTACAAATCTATTCATAAATATACGTCCTTTCAGTAATTTTAAATTAATTTGATTATACAGCTATTTTAAATATAAATCAATATATTGTTAATGGATTTTTATGAAATTTATTTAAATTATTTTGAGCTTTTAAGCAACCCTAGGTTTGCTTATAGAATTATTGACAATATTATTAGGTGTATGCTAAAATTTTTTAAGGAGTGAATTTATATGATGTTTCGTACAATTGGGTATCTTGCATTTTTTGTGATACTTGTATTTTGTGATTTGCTTATAATCGGTAAAAAGCCGAATACTTTTTCTGTTGCGTGGAAAAAAACAACGCTATACAGCATTACATTTGTAATTTATATAATTCTGTGCTATATACTTGATTTAGTGCTGATTAGGTTTGGACTTTAATTTATAGGAGAAGCAAGATGTATTTATCTGAATACTGTGATGTAAAATACGAAAATGAATATAATATTGTATTTGTAAAATGGAAAAAGTTTTGTTGCAAAGATGATTATAGAAAACCACTTGAATATGCTTTGGAAATTATAAAAAAGTATAAATGTGACTATGTGGCTGACACAAGAACAGGTTTTGAAAATATACCTGAGGACACAAAGTGGATTGCAGACTATTTTATACCAAAGGCTGTTGAATATGGTTGCAGATGTATTTATTTTATTATTGATGAAAGTAATTCGCTAAAAGAAGAACTGGAAACGCAAGAGAAAAATTCAAACAGTATAATTAGATTTAAGTATATTTATACGCTGAAAGAAATAGCTAACAATATGTCAAATCTTTAGTTTCTTGATTGTGAAAGGTCTTGAATATTGTATATATAAGGTATATAATTAACAGTGAAAATTTGTAAACTAAAAAGGGTGATAAAAATGAAATATGCAGTAGTATTATGTGACGGTATGGCTGATACACCAGTTGCACAGCTAGATAACAAAACTCCTATGACAGTGGCAGACAAGCCTTGTATGAATGAGCTTGCAAAGTATAGTGAAATTGGTTTGCTAAAAACAGTTGCAGAGGGCTTAAAGCCTGGTAGTGATGTTGCTAACCTTTCAGTTATGGGTTATGAGCCTGCAAAATATTATTCAGGTCGTTCTCCACTAGAGGCTGCAAGTATTGGTATAGATTTAAAGGATACAGATGTAACCTTGCGTTGTAATCTTGTTACACTTACAGATGAGGAAGAGTACAGCGACAAGACAATTCTTGACTACTGTGCTGATGATATCTCTACTGCTGAAGCAAAAATATTGGTTGAGTATATACAGGAAAAGCTAGGTAACGATATTTTTAAGTTTTATCCTGGTGTAAGCTATCGTCATTGCCTTGTATGGTCAAACGGTAACCCACAGCCTGGTGTACTTACACCACCTCACGATATTACAGGTAACCCTATTAAGGAGTATATTCCAAAGGGCGATTTTGTAGATGGTCTTTATGATTTAATGGTAAAAAGCTATGAGCTTCTTAAAGACCACCCTGTAAATAAAGAGAGAATTAGTCGTGGCAAAAAGCCTGCTAACTCAATATGGCTTTGGGGAGAGGGTACAAAGCCACTGCTAGACAGCTTTGAAAATAAGTATGGTTTAAAAGGCTCTGTAATTTCTGCGGTTGACCTATTAAAAGGCATTGGTATATGTGCAGAAATGGCTACACCTGAGGTTGAGGGAGCTACAGGCTATATAGATACTAATTTTGAAGGTAAGCTACAGGCTACAATTGATGAGTTTGAGCGTGGACAAGACTTTGTTTATATTCACGTAGAAGCTCCTGACGAGTGTGGACACCGTGGAGAAGTAGAAAACAAGGTTAAGGCTATTGAGCTTATCGACAGTAAGATACTTGCACCACTTGTAGAGTATTTTAATAATTGTGGTGATGATTATAAAATTCTTATCTGTCCAGACCACCCAACACCACTTGCAATTAAAACTCACACAAATAAACCTGTTCCATATCTTGTATATACAAGTAATAAGAAGATTGACAGTGGTATATCTGTATTTGATGAAAATGCTGCTGAGTCAACTGGAATTTACAACGAAAACGGATTTACCCTTATGGGAGAATTTGTTAAGGCATAATATAACGATAATACCCACTGCATATTTTACTGTGCAGTGGGTATTATAAAATTTATTTAGGGAGAGGGTATTATGAAAAATAACTTGCCATTGGAGATTGAAAGAAAATATCTGATAAAATTTCCTGATATTTCTCTGCTTGAGCAACAGCCAGTATATATGAAAATAGAAATGGAGCAGGCTTATCTTAAAGACCAAGGTGAAACTGCTGGTATGCGTGTAAGAAAAAGCACATTAAACGGTAAAACAACCTATAAAAAAACATTTAAAAGAAATATTACAAATGTTACCAGAATAGAAATTGAAGACGATATATCTGAGCAAAGCTGGCTGGAGCTTTTAAATGAGGTGGATCCAGAATCTACACCAATAAAAAAGGTTCGTCATTGCTTTATGTATAATAGTCAGCTTTTTGAGTTAGATATATATCCATTCTGGAACGATAGAGCAACTCTTGAGCTTGAAATAAGCAGTGAAGACCAGCAAATTACATTACCACCTTTTATAGAGGTTATAAAAGAGGTTACAGAGGACAAAAGATATACAAACCGTTCCTTGTCATATAATATTTTCACCGAAGAAATTTGATAATTTGGTAGCATTTGTAGAAAATATAGCAAAATAAAAATAATAATTATTACTAATTTATATTGACATACACTATATGTGGTGTTATAATTATTTCATCAAACTAAATGTTGGGAGGAATAATTATGAAGAATATAAATGTAAAAGTAACAGGTGGAGAATTACCACAGCAAGAGATAGATGCATATATAGCCCGTGGAGCAGAAAAATTCAAGGGTAGAACTATAAAGGAAATTGATATAAAGGTAGACGGTGAATATGTTGATATAGATTATACTTTTGAACCTGTTAAATTTGACCGTATACGCAGAATTACAGGCTACCTTGTTGGAACAACAGAGCGTTTCAACAACGCCAAAAGGGCAGAGGTAGAAGACAGAGTAAAGCACGACCTAAATAGTACAATGGAACAGATTTAATTCTTAAAAATTGAACCTGCGTAAAAGCAAAATCCCAAGCACATTGAAAATTGTGTTTGGGATTTTTATTATGGCTAAAAAATATTTTTGAAAAGTTCTGCTATGCTTTCAAAAAAGCCTTTTTCAACAGTTTTATATTCTACATTTGTTGTTGTAACCAATGGAACCTCACATAAAAGCTTATTATCAAAATAGTATTGTGCAGTGCCTACAACCTCGCCCTTTTCAATTGGAGCATAAAGAAAGCTGTCTATAATTACCTTTCGTGTCACTTCACTATTGCTGTCAGCTGGCTTTACATAATCAATTGCTTTTACAGGCTTTACAGTTACGCTGTTTTTTGTTCCACCTACAACATCTGTATTTATAGTGTAGTCCTTGTCAACGTCTGTTACAGCTGTAACCTTTGAAAAACCATAGTTATACATATTTATATGGTCGTTCCAGTCATCAGGTGCATTAAGAGTAACAGCAATAAGCTTTACACCATCTTTTTCAGCTGAGGTTACTAAACATCTGCCTGATTTTTTAGTAAAGCCAGTTTTACCACCATTACAATATTCATAAAGTGAAAGCAATCTGTTATGATTACCGTAGGTAATACTCATATCTTCTGGACTTATAAAATCAACCCTTGCGTTTTTCTTAGCAGTAAGCTCTGCAAAGCTATTATTTGACATAGCATAAGCCATTAAACGAGCCATATCCAAAGCAGTGGAATAATGATTTTCGTCATCTAAGCCAGACGGAGTAACAAAGCTTGATGAGGTCATTCCTATTTGTTGAGCCTTGGTGTTCATTACCTTGGCAAACTCTTCTATTGAACCAGATATGGATATAGCTACAGCATTTGCGGCATCATTTCCTGAAACTGTCATCATACCTGTTGCTAGGTCAGAAAGGTGTAGCTTATAGCCCTCTTTAAGATACATTGAAGAACCCTCGGCGATCATTTCTTTAGTAAAAGTAACCTCCTTGTCCTCAGCCTGTGAATGTTCAAGTGCAATAAGGGTTGTAAGTATTTTTGTAGTACTTGCCATACTCATTTTTTCATTAGAGTTTTTCTCAAAAAGTACAGTATCATTATTAACGCAATATAGTACAGCAGATTGTGCTGATACACCTATTGTTGCAGTATCAGCCTTTGCAGATACTGTAAAACAGCTCATAAATATAACGAATAAAAATACAACCACAAAAATTGTTATCCAATATTTCAACATAAATCACTCCCGATTAAACATCTTTATAACTGAATTTTATGCTGAAATAGCAATATTTATTACAACATAAAAATAAGCCAACTTTTTACAGTTAGCTTAATTCTATAAATTTATTATTCTTCTGTGGTAGTGGTTTCAGATTCAGTTTCTTCGGATTTATTATCTTCTTTTTTGAAAAGACCTATTATTTTATCTATAACATCTGGTGCCATAGCAAGAGCTTTTTCAGCTGTTGTAGCGTTAGGCTCATCAATTGTAAGTATTTTAGCATCACCGTTTGAAATTACAATGAATGCAATAGGCTTTATAGAAACACCAGCACCAGCACCGCCACCAAATAAATCTTTATTTGGTGCTGATTTTGTAGCAAAGCTTGAACCTCCTGAGGCGAATCCGTATGATACCTTTGAAACAGGTACAATAATTGTACCGTCTGGTGATGTTATAGGATTACCTATAACAGTGTTTACATCTACCATCTGATTGATTTTGTCCATTGTAGTGCCCATAAGACTTTCAAGTGGTTGTTTGTTTTCCATAACTACACCGTCCTTAATGATTTTATAATTAATATTCAATATAATCTGTTAATTTTTTACAGCTGAACTTTCTTGTTTAGGTAAGTCGTTTTCGTTAGTATCGGTTTTTGTTATATCAATATACAGTAAAATTCCTTTTATGCTGTATTTGAGTATTATTCCCAACAAGAAAAATAATTTTATTTTAAATTGAAGAAAAAGGCTTGCCAAGGTTTCTTTTTTGTCGTAGTCAACAGTAATATTTACATCGGGAACATTTAGAAAATTGATTAAAGCAGATAATACTCCTAAGATTGGGTAAACCACGCTACAGGCATAGCCAAAATTGATAGCTGCATCGGCAGCATCTTCTCCTGCTGATATTACATCAAGCTTTAAATTTTTTATTTTTAGATGTTTAAGTGTTGATGAGGAGAAATCTTTTAATATCTTAATTATTTTTTCTAAAATCTCTATTACCGCACTTAGTCCTTGCGATTTTAGGGTTGAGGAAAAGAAACCATCTTTTTTTTCTTTAGATTTGTCTTTAGAAGGTTTTTTAGCTTTTTTCTCAGTTTTTTTATCTGATTTCTGTTTTTTAGCTTTTTTCTTTTTGCGTGGATAGATAGGTATTTTAAAAAATAAGTATCTTATCCATATGGTTGTTTTATTTTCTTTATAATCAATATACAAGTTTACAGAAAAGAACATTAAAAGCACAATAACAGCCAGTATTGATAATATTATTACAAGTGCTGTCATTCGCTTTAACTCCTTTACTTACGTATTTGTATAAAAATTATAAAAATCCTTTTTATGTAAAAGTATACCCTTAATTAAGAGCTTTAAATAGTTTAGAGTTGTTTCTCATCTATCAGATTTTTAACGAAGACATCTGTTTTTTTATTAGAAGTTTCTTCGCCTTTTTTACTTTTAGTATCCTTTTTTTCTTCCTCTTGCTCAGGTAGAGGGGGGAGGTCATCAAGTGATTCTATCTGAAAGCATCTTAAAAAGTTCTCTGTTGTTCCATATAATAAAGGTCTGCCAGGTAACTCAAGTCTACCTTTTTCTTCTATAAGTCCTCTGGTTGTAAGACTACCTATTACACCTGAACAATCAACACCTCGCACCTGTTCAACAAAGGCTTTGGTAACAGGCTGATTGTAAGCTATTACAGCAAGAACCTCAAGACCAGCCTGTGAAAGAGGAGAATTTCTTTTTAAATCCATTACTCTGCGAATATATTCGCCAAATTCTTTTTTGTTACACATCTGGTAGCTTTCTTCAAGTCTTATTACGGCTATTCCGTGAGATGAGTTGTTATACTCTGCCATTAGCTCGTTAATAACCTCTTTAGCCTGTGATGGTTTTATTTCAATAGCTTTGCAAATAGTATCAAGCTGTACAGGAGCACCATTTGCAAATAATATTGCTTCTATTGCACATTTTATTTCTGTTTTATTCAATTGACTTATCCTTTCTTAATAACCTTACATCAGCTGTATCACCGTTACCGTCAACACGAATACGGCTATTTTTAACAAGCTCCAGCACTGCTAAAAATGTAGCAACAAGCTCTGATTTGGGGCTACCGTCTTTAAAAAGACTTCTATATTTTACAGGTGTACCGTCCCACAGCTGTCTAAGAACATAAACAACTCGTGAGCTTACCGAAACTATTTTTCTCTCTACAATTCCGCTAAAGGCTTCTCGTGGTGGTGGTAGTTTACTTTTACCTCTACCAGCTGCTGCAAGAAAAGCCTTTGCAATATCCTCGGTTTGATGTGTACGAGTATAGGTCATATCAAATTTTATTTTTGATGGTGCTTTTGTGTATATATCATAGGTTGCCATTTTACCAAGAAGTGCAGCAATTCTTCTACATTCCTGATATTCAAGTAGCTGTCCCTCAAGCTCCTTTTTTAATTCCTCGGCTTCTTCGTGCTTTGGAAGAAGTGAAACTGATTTTATATATACAAGACGAGAAGCCATTTCTAAAAACTCACTGGATATATCCATCTGGTCTTCTTGCATTTGATTTATTTGTTTCATATATTGTTCAAGAAGTACAGCTATTTCAATATCACAAATATCAAGCTTGTGTTTAGCAATAAGCTGTAAAAGCATATCCAGTGGTCCTTCAAAGTCACACACCTTATATTTTAATACAGTAACCTCTTTATCCACCTGCACACCTCCAAAAGCGAATATTTTTTATAAAAATGGAGTGAAAATTAATCCTACTATATTCATAATAAACTCTGTAAGCAAACCCTGTAAGAAAGACAATGGACCAGTTAAAGCTCCTACTGCAATAAGTAGTATAAGAATAGAGTTTAGCTGTCTTTCGTATTGGTAAACCTTATACACTATTTTGTCAGGTAAAAATGCAAATAGTATTTTTGAACCGTCAAGAGGTGGAATAGGAATAAGATTAAACACAGCAAGCGAAACATTTACTGATATAAAATAAGAAAGGAAAATGTGTAGTAGATCGCATATGAATAATGGTAAAATTGCGTTTACAGCAAGTAAAACGTTAACATAGTACAGTATTGTTCCTAAAAAAGCAGCTATAATGTTGCTTACAGGACCAGCTAAAGCTGTTATAGCCATACCTACCTTAGGATTTTTGAAATTTCTTGGGTTTACAGGTACAGGCTTAGCCCAACCAAAGCCTACAAGCAAAATCATAAGTGCACCAACAGGATCTATATGTGCTGTTGGTGAAAAACGAAGTCTGCCCATATTTTTAGCAGTATTATCGCCTAACTTGTAAGCGATAAAGCCGTGTGCAAATTCGTGTAAAGGCATAACAAGAAATACTATCATAGATACGGCAAGTATTTGCATTATAGCACTCTCGATAGAAAGAGTACCGTGTAATAAATTATAAAGCATAATTAATCCCTCTCAATTTATTATAAATTAGTAGGCATATTGCCATAACACTATATTTTTATTATAATAGCATAAGTGAAAAGAATTTTCAACGAATTAAAATAAAATCAAAAATATAATATGCTGATATTTGCTTATTAGTCGTCTTATTATGAGTAAAATAAATTTTTAAAAAGTATTGCAATTTTTTAAGAAATCTGTTATTATATTAAACGTTGTATTCGTATAAGATTTAAATAGCACTTAAGGAGGTGCCGAGATATGGCAAAATGCGAAATTTGTGGTAAGGGCGTTACTTTCGGTATAAAGGTTTCTCACTCACACAGAAGATCAAACAGAACTTGGAAGCCAAACGTTCAGCGTGTAAAGGCTATTGTAGATGGTTCACCAAAGCGTGTTTACGCTTGTACTCGTTGCCTACGTTCAGGTAAGGTAACAAGAGCTATCGCTACTCCAGCTGTTGCAACAGAGGAATAATTATTATTGATTCGAGCTTTTGGGACACCCTTGTTGGTGTCCCTATTGCTTTTATATGATGAAAAAACGATACACAGGTATAGGTGTTAATCCTATCTGTGTATCGTTTTTTATGTGAATATTATAGTATATGAATTATAGAATAATACAAATCAAACCGTTACAGCCCTCGTTTATAATACGTTCTATGGTTTCTTTCATTTTATTTCTTGCATCTAAAGGCATACGATTAAGCTTATTGTGAAGCCCCTCGTTTACAAGCTCGTGTAAAGATTTGCCGAATATGTTTGATTCCCATATTTTGATTGGATTTTCCTCAAATTCTTTAAGTAAGAATGAAACAAGCTCCTCTGACTGTTGCTCTGAACCTACTATCGGAGTTACCTCGGTAGTTATGTTTGTTTTCATAAGATGTATTGATGGGGCAGAGGCTCTTAATCTTATACCATATTTTCCTCCTTGTTTTATAATTTCAGGTTCTTCAAGTGATAGCTCTTCCATAGTTGGCATTACTATTCCGTAGCCACTTTCGTTTACATTTTCATATGCTTTTCGTATTTTATCAAAATCGGCTTTCATCTTTGCTAGCTCCATAACACAGTTAAGCATATCACCCTCATCTGCAATAGTAAGCCCTGTTTTTTCGCCTAGCACTTTATAGAATAGGCTGTTGTTAAGAATAACAGAAAGCTTAGCTGTACCTTTGCCGAGATCAATAGTGTCAATTTCAGCATTATGAATATTTTCACAGCTTTTTGCAGAATTTATAACAGATTGTATTTCTCGTATTTTTTTAATTTTACTTGCTGATGATGAAAGTACAGAATAAACCGAGTTTTTTAGCCAATGTTCTTTTTCTAGTGTTGTTACCCACTTAGGCATATTTATTTTGATTTCTTTAATAGGAAATTCAAAAAGAATTTGTGCTAAAATTCTTTTTATTTCTATTTCGTCCAGCTCAACACAGTTTACAGCTACTACAGGTACATTGTGTTTTGTGCCTATTTCTTTTGCTATCTGTGTGGTTTCGGGGGATTGAGGATACATACTGTTAAGAAGAACTATAAAAGGCTTATTTATTTCTTTAAGCTCGGCTATTACTCGTTCTTCAGCTTCAGCATATTCCTCTCTGGGAATGTCGCTTATACTACCGTCTGTAGTTACCACTAGACCGATAGTAGAATGGTCGGTTATTACCTTTTTTGTACCTATTTCGGCTGCCATATTAAATGGAATCTGTTCATCAAACCATGGTGTTTTTACCATTCTTGGCTGTTCGTCCTCAATATACCCTAGTGCACTTGGTACAATATAACCTACACAATCTATAGCACGAACTCTAAGGCTTGCATTGCCGTCCAAAGTAATTTCAACTGCGTCCTCAGGAATGAATTTAGGCTCGGTTGTCATAATTGTTCTGCCTGCTGATGATTGAGGAAGCTCGTCAACTGCACGATCTCGTCTGCTTTGGTTTTCAATGTTAGGTATAACTATAGCATCCATAAACCTTTTTATAAAGGTAGATTTACCTGTTCTTACAGGTCCCACAACACCAATATAAATATCACCATTGGTTCTTTGGGCAATATCTTGATAAATGTTTCTCTCCTCCATTTTTATCCTCCCTTACACATTTGGTATAAACAGCATAATCGAAGAAGCTATATCATCATCTGATAAGTCATTCTCCTTCATTACAGCATTACAGCAAACAGCATATTTCTTGGCTATACCCCAAACACTTTCACCCTTTGTTGCATAATAAAGAGTTAGGGCGGTATCGGAGTCTTTTATTCTAGGATGCTCTAAGTCAGCCTCGGCTGAGGTTACATATCGTACTGACTTATTTGTCAGTAAAGTAATATCAAGCTTTGTTTCTATTCTGAAATCTATTGAATTACTGCCATTTATTCTGTAGCTTATAGATTGAACTATACCTTCTACCTCTGCTGATATATCAGGCTCTGACAATGAAACAGGGTAAGTAAATTCAATTGCACGCTCGGAATAAAATGGCATATTCTCACTGTTTTTAGCTAGTATACACATATTAAGCTTACCCTTTATAAGCAGATTTCCGTCCTCTATAAAGGTTGTAGTACTGCAATGCTCACACCATA
>JAXJQK010000273.1:0-13926 GCA_036311185.1 Acutalibacteraceae bacterium
GAATGGGAGGTAGCAAGACCTCTTATTAAGCCATTACTTGAAGGTCTTGTTTCTATCTCAGAAAAAGGTATTGTCCATTTGGCAATATGTCCTGCAAACTTGGTTGTTACTCCTGATGGCAAAGCAAAGCTTAAGGATTTTGCAATTAAGGGAATAAGACAGGTTGGTGGAGATTTACCACCACAGCTATTTTCAGGCTGTAGTGCTTTAGAACAATACGAAGAGAACGGACAGCTGGATACAAAAACAGATATCTATGGTTTTTGTGCAACTCTATTTTTTGCTCTTACAGGTAAGCTACCTGCAGAGGCATTAAAAAGAAAAGATGACAGCCGTTTACTTATGAGCACAAGCATTGCTAAAAAGCTTCCTCCATTTGTTATTTCTACTCTTGCGAAGGGCTTGCAGATAAATAGAGATGATAGAATTTCTTCTTTTAGTGAGCTTTCTGAACAGCTTTCAGCAACTCCAACAGTACAGGCTATGCAGAGTGAAATCTCTAATACCTTAAAGGTAGATGTGCCACAGTCTGAGGAGAAAAAGAGAAAAATAAGCAATTTCCAAATGGGTGTTATATCAATGCTTATTTCTTTGGTTGTATTTGGTATAATAGGATATATGTGGCTTTCAACTAATCCACTTGATGGTATATTTGATGTAAACGAAAATGCAACAGAAGCTACAGATATTGCACCGGAACAGCTTGCAGATGGTTACACATATCCACCTGATAGTGAATATTTCAGAGTTCCTGATTTTACAGGAAAAACTTGGGAAGAGGCAGTAGCAATTGCTTCAGAAACATCTGAATATTATATCTTCAAAGCTATTGATGAAGAATTTAGCGACACTGTTCCACAGGGTCAGATATGCAGACAGGCACCAGAGGCAAATAAAACTGTTTCTCGTGGTAATGACGGAGTTACAATTACTTGTACTATAAGTAAGGGTGCACAGTTCCGTGCTTTGCCTAAGGTAGAAAAGGTAAATAAGGATACAGCAACAGAAAGTCTTGTGAAAGAGGGATTTATTGTAAATTCAACATTGTCATATAGTGACACAGTTGAGGCTGGTAAGGTTATTTCATATGCAGGTAACTCAAAAGCAGGTGATAAGCTTGAGTATGGTTCAACTGTTACTATCAGTATAAGCTTAGGTAAAAAGCCAGAGACTGCTACTGAAAAGACTTTCGTATACGAAGAAGCAACAAATGCTCCTGTATCTGTACCAGTTGCAACAGCTCCTACTACACCAAGTGTAGCTGTAACAGAATAATTTTATAATGTGATTATATAACATATAACAGCCACCAACAGTTGAAAAAATGTTGGTGGCTGTTATAACTAGGAAATGTTTGAAAAATTAAAAGTATTATTTTTGTAGATATTGAAGCTTTACACTGTTTTCTACAATTCCTATAAGATTAAGCATAGAGCTTGAATGTTCTGAATAATTACCTGTTAACATTTCCTGAGAAAGGGCAGAGGTGCTTTCTTTTAGTGATAATTTAATATCACTAAAGCTCTTACTGTTGGTTATTGAAGTAATTTCAGCTTCTTTAATTGACTGGTAAGCCAAAGTATAGTTTGTATATGTTTCTTTTGGAATTGCGAACATAGCCTGTGGATTTTGAGGATTTGCTGCATATAATATTCTGAATATTTTATAGATGGAAGTCATCATATAATCAGTTACAGCTGTGTTAAGATGACTATTGTCAGACTTCTCAACAACATCAAAAATAAGGTTTGTGGAATTTTGTATAAGCTTTCTGTTTATCTGTGCAAGTGCATTTTTATAGCTTACTGATGGATTGTTTTTAGGAGAATTATCTTTAGCAATAGAAGTAGGGCTATTGCGTTCAACAGTTCTGCCAAGTAGATAATCGCAGGAAACATTATAATAGTCTGCTGTTTTTACAACAAAATCAAGTCCACATTCTCGTATTCCTTTTTCGTAATGTGAGAGTAACGCCTGAGAAATACCCAAGTCGCTAGCCACACGTTTTTGACTCAAATTTTTTTCCTTTCTCAGTAGTGTAATAATTCGTGAAAATTCTGTGTTCATTTTAACCTCGTATAAATATTAATAATTCATTATTAAAATATACATATAGTATATTATAAAGCTGAATAAAAGTAAAGTTAAAACCATTCGTTAAATAATAAAATTTTTCAAGGAGAATACTATGAAATCTTACCAAATTCATTTTATAAGACACGGCTCTACAGTTGCCGATAATAAAGGTCAGTATATAGGCAGTACAGATGTACCATTGTCACAGCAGGGAATAGAAGATCTGAAAAAGTATGATGAACTGTATAAATATCCAGGTACACCTATAGTATATACAAGTCCATTGTTAAGATGTATTCAAACCTGTAATGTGCTTTATCCAGCAATAAAACCAACCATAGTTTCTGGTTTAGCAGAATGTTCCTTTGGTGATTGGGAGGGGAAAACAGCTGATATGTTACAATCCGAACCAGACTTTACAGCTTGGCTTGCTAATTCAAGAGATAATGCACCACCAAATGGTGAAAGTGGAATAGATTTTACTAAAAGAATATGCAAGGCTTTTGAAGGAATTGTAACTAACCTGATGAATACAGGTGAAACAACAGCAGTTGTAGTAACACACGGTGGCGTTATTATGACATTGATGTCAATATATGGCTTACCACAGGCTGAATCTTACCGTTGGCAGATGGATAACGGATTTGGTTATTCAATAAGAATTACACCAATGCTTTGGATGCGTGACAAAGTAGCAGAGGTGTATGACTATTGCCCAAGAGAGGATAAAGAGGACTAGTAAAAAAACCGAAAAGCGATGTATGAAAACTACATCACTTTTCGGTTTTATTAGAGTTTAGATTGATTACTTATGATACAATCTCTTGTGCTCAAAGGTAGGTTCACAGCTTACGTTTATACCTAAACGACGTAGATTACGTTCATCTTCATCACTTAGAATAACTGTAAAGTGTGCATCACTGCCCTTTAAATTTTCCAGCTGTTCAATTGCAGATTTAGCAACTGGATCATTCAAAGCTGAAATTGTAAGTGCAAGCAATACTTCATCGGTATGCAAACGAGGGTTTTTATGCTGAAGATATTGAGTTTTTAAATTACATATAGGCTCTAATACATCAGCTGAAATAAGCTCTAAACTATCATCAATTCCACCTAAGGTTTTTAAGGAATTAAGCAATAATGCAGAAGCAGCTCCTAGCTTATCGGAGGTTTTTCCAGTTACAACCTTTCCATTTGGCAATACTATAGCACCAGCAGGAGCTTCAGTAGTTTCTGCCTTTAGTAAAGAGGCTGATACAGCAGGGAAGATATCTGTAGTTATTTTTGCTTTATTCATTAGAATTTCAAGCTTAGTAACCTCGTTTTCGTTATTACTTCTACCACGATAACGTCTTACACAAGCAGCATAATAACGACGTAGAATTTCCATTTTAGAAGCTGCACGACAAACCTCATCATCTATAATACAATTTCCAGCCATATTTACTCCCATATCTGTTGGAGAATTGTAAGGTGAGCTACCCTGAATACGCTCAAACATAGTATTAAGCACAGGGAAGATTTCAACATCACGGTTGTAGTTAACAGCTGTTTCTCCGTAAGCCTCTAAATGGAATGGGTCTATCATATTGACATCATTTAAATCAGCGGTTGCAGCCTCGTAAGCAAGATTTACAGGGTGCTTTAAAGGTAAATTCCAAATAGGGAAGGTCTCAAATTTAGCATATCCAGCAGTAATTCCTCTTTTATGATCGTGATAAAGCTGACTTAAACAGGTAGCCATTTTACCACTACCAGGACCAGGTGCAGTTACAACAACTAAAGAACGACTTGTTTCGATATACTCGTTTTTGCCTAAACCATCTTCACTTACAATATGTCTTACATCTGACGGATATCCTGCAATTGGATAATGTCTATAGCAACGTACACCTAATGAAGTAAGACGTTTTAAAAAAGCATTTGCTGAAGGTTGGTTGTTATAACAGGTTAAAACAACACTTCCTACATATATTCCCATTTCACGGAATGTATCTATCAAACGCAAAACATCATCATCATATGTTATTCCTAAATCTTCACGTACTTTATTAGTTTCAATATCAGAAGCGTTTATTACAATTACAAGCTCAACATCTTCTTTTAGCTGTTGTAGCATTTTTATTTTACTGTCAGGGGCAAAACCAGGCAGTACTCTTGATGCGTGATAATCATCAAAAAGCTTACCACCAAATTCAAGGTATAGCTTACCACCGAATTGATCTATACGATTACGGATTTGCTCTGATTGCATAATCAAATATTTTTGGTTATCAAAACCAATAGACTTCATTCTATTTCCTCCTAGCGTGTTATTTAATTAGTATACCACAGTATTGCCAGAAATTAAAGAAAAATTTCCGAAACATCAAAATAGAAAACTATTTTGATGTTTTTGTCGATAAATTATTAAATTAAAACCTACTTACCAGTTGAACCAAAACCACCTGTATTACGCTCTGTTTCATCTATTTGATCTACAATAGTAATTTCGGGTATGGTAACAGGCATAACCACCATTTGAGCAATACGGTCATTTGGATTTATAGTATAGCTTGTGTTGCTTGAGTTTTGTAAGCCTACACAAATTTCTCCACGATAATCACTATCTATTACACCAACTCCGTTTGATAGTGCAATACCATGTTTTATTCCTAAACCACTTCTTGCAAATATAAAAACAGCATATTCGTTACTTGGTAAGGCTACTGCTATTCCTGTGGGAATAGTAGCACGTTCAAAAGGCTGTAGTGTTATAGGCTCTGTAATACAAGCGTGTAAATCCATACCAGCTGAGCCGTTAGTGGCTCTGCAAGGTATTACAGCGTTTTCATTTGTTTTTTTAATTTTAAGCTCCATTAATTTCAATCCTTTTATTATAGTACACCTTTGTAGTATAATCCTCGGGTGTGACCACCTGAAATTTTATTTTTCTGCTTAACAGAATTTAAAGCGTATAGCTTTTGTTCAGTTGTTTCTGTTGTAAATAGCATTATATTAAAATCAGCAGATTTAAATTCTCTTAATCTATCCCCCATATAAAGAGGTACACTGTTGTAAATCTGCGTACAGCCTCCACTACATTTGTAAGGAAAGCTGATTTCTTTTCTATCGGTTATATAATTAAGCCCACCACATTCAGCACAGCTTTTAGTTGCAGAATTTACTCCAGGGCAATTTCGTGTCAGCATTAGTGGTAATCTACCATATATAATGGATCCTATTTTCAGATTACCCCCTAAAGCGTTAATCTGTTGTAAGGTAAGCTCAAATGATGTTGTTAAATCAGCCAGTCCTAATTTTTCAAAGAAATTTACAGACTCAGTATTCATAACGTTAAGTCTAAAACCACCGTGAATTGTAAGGTTAAATTCTTTGCAGAGTGGTATAGCACCTAAGTTATTTACTAAAGCGTGAGTAATTCCGTTTTCCTTTGCTTTTTTCAGATTTTGTCTGATTTGTTCCTCTCTGCCAAACATACCTGCAAAAATTTCAATTCCGAGAGTAAAGCCTTGTTGTGATAAGTTTCTGATAATATCTACAGGTGTATTTTCTGGAATAAATACAAGCTCACATTCAGCAAATTGCTCTGGAATATCCCAGTCAGTAAAAACAGCTCTTAGGGGGACGTTTTCTTTTATTGTTCTTGTGTTTGTACTATCAAGAGTGATTTCTTTTACTGGCTCAATAACCTTGTTGTTAAGTTTTTCTGTAAGCTCAGCAAGTGCATTTCTACGTAAATTGTTAAGAGTAGACATAGGGAGAGTAACTCCGTCATCTATACTGCAATTAATTTTATTTACAAAGTAGGGAGTACCACCTATTTTTGAAAGCTGTGCAGAGGCTCGGTCACAATCAAGAGGCTTGTTAATGGCAACCTGACCATTTTCGCCTGTAACTGTTACAGATATACCATTTTCTGTTGTTACAGTAAGCTGTGCAGGCATATCCTTTTGAAGTGAAAAGCTCATATCCAAAGCAATGTGCTGATACTCGTTTTTATAAATAGAATGTATTTGATTAAGTATTTTAGGTGTTGCAGAAATTACATCATCCTTTTGTCGTGTACCGAACATTTCAGCTCCACGCTTACCTGTATAATAACCATCAGTAAAGCCAGAACGTGAAAATACACTTCTTAATTGATTACAGCTTTCTTCACTTGCAAAGCCTGAATCATAAAATTGTCTTGCGACATTTACTGCCGAGGCAACATACTCAGGTCTTTTTAGTCTGCCTTCAATTTTAGCAGAGGTTACACCGATTTCACTTAAATCTCTAAGATTTTCAAGTATAGACATATCTTTAAGCGAAAGGTCATTTCCTGTACCATTTTCAACCATAAATGGCAATCTACAGGTTTGTGCACATTGTCCTCTGTTACCACTTCTGCTACCAAGTAAAGAGCTGAAATAACATTGACCCGATACACTCATACATAATGCACCATGTACAAATACCTCAAGCTCAATAGGGCAGAGCTTAGCAACCTCTATTATTTCATTTCGTGACATTTCTCTTGAAAGCACTACTCTGGTAAATCCAAGCTCGTATAATAGTTTGGCTCCCTGTGGTGTGTGTATACTCATCTGTGTTGAGCCGTGCAAATGTAGATTAGGCATAGATTTGTGCAATAAAGTAGCAAAGCCTACATCCTGTACAATTATTGCATCAATCTTGAGCTGATACGCTTGCTGGGCAATATCCAACGCTTTTGGTAATTCGTTGTCGGTAATTAGTGTATTCATTGTTAAATACAGCTTAACACCTCTGTTATGGCAAAATTCAATAGCTTCCCCCAGTTCGTTTAGGTCAAAATTTTTAGCTGATGCTCTTGCACCAAATTGGGTAGTACCCACATATATAGCGTTAGCACCCGACCTTACAGCTGCAATTAATGCTTCCATAGATCCAGCGGGTGCTAAAATTTCAAAACTTTTCATAAAAACAATTTTCTCCGTTAAATGGTTATAAAGCTGTAACTGAAAATTCCAATAATAAATTTAAATCTATTATTGGAATTTTTAGTTATTCAAATATTCCTTAAGAAAAATCTTCATCAGTAACGGTTTCATCAAGATTACTGTTATTGATATTATTAAGGTTAGATGGTTTTAATTTTGTGTTTTTTGTATTTTTAGAGTTTTTGTTATTTGTTGGTGTAGTAACCTCTTCTGTATATGTTCCTGCTTTAAGGTCTGCAATAACCTTGTGCAAGCCTGCCTTTTCTTCTCTTAGTTGAGCGTTTTCGATAATTAGCCTGTTAAGTCTAAAGGTTGCATCTTTTGCTATAGCTTCGCAATCATCAGCCTTTTTTATAAGCTCTCTTGTTATTACACGCTCTTTTTCAAGCTGATCACAGTAGTTAAGAGCGGCAACAATTGTAGCCATTTGCAAAGATAGCTTAGGGTCGCTGTCGTCTAAATACTTAATACGTTCATCTACAATTTTTGCGATTTTTTGAATATATTGTTCGCTTTCATCAGCAGTAATTACAAACTGACTTCCACATATCTTTAATCTGACCCTTGTTTTTTTGTTTTCTTCACTCATTACATTCACTCCTTAAATAGAAGTACAGATATACAAATAATTATACTACATTTATATATTTTATAAAAGGGTTTTACAAAATTTTTATAAAATATAATTTTAAAAGGGAAGCAATTGTCAAAATAGCTCCCCTTAAAAACACTTGTACTATTAGATTGTTGGTATACGTTTTTTGTTAAGCTTTTCCTCAAGCTTTGCATTCTTTCTAATTTCCTTAGGTGTTGTACCATAAATTTTCTTGAAATCTCTGTTAAACAAAGAGATGTTATTATAACCTACAGCTGTAGCAACATCAAGAATATTATAACGAGTTGTTTCAAGTAATTCTATAGCTTTGTTCAAACGACACTTATTTATATAGCTGATACAGGTTGTGTGAGTATATTCTCTGAACAGCTTCATAAAGTGGCTACTGCTAATGCCTACATATTCAGCAATTTCGTCAATTGTTAAGGATCTACTATAATTTTGGTCGATAAAATCAATCGCACTGCAAATTGCATTTTCGCTCTTGTACTTTGATTTTTCTCTGTTGCTTCTTTTGTTGATATGACCACATTTGAATAATGTCATAAAATATCTTAATAGTGAGATTTTTATTTCTAATTCATAAAGGTGTTCCTTCTTGTCTGCAAGCTCCTTTATATTGTCTAAATAGTTTTTAATCTCGTCATAAACAGGGTCATCCTTTTTAATAACACAAGTAACTTCATAATCGCCTGTTTTCAAAGGCTTGAAATACTTTTCTGTACAGCAACCGACATTTTCTGAATATAAAAGGTTAGGTAAAAAAGCATATGAGCGATATTTTAGGGTAGGGCAAGATTTATAAACAGAGTGAACAGTATCAGGTTTTATATATACAATATCGCCTGTTTCAGCACTGTTTTTTCTGCCGTCGATATAATAGTCACAGCTACCATCTGTAATATAGTGGATTTCAATTTCAATGTGGTGATGTGGCATAATGAAATCATTTCCGAGAATTTCACAATCTTCAATTTCAAGAGGTATAGAGAAATTATAATCTCTTTTATAGATGTTGTTAAAAATTCTTTCGTTCATTTAAGCATTCTCCTTTTTTGAATTTGTACTAAATTGCACAAAAATATACCTTGCTTTAATTCAATTATAACATAATTATTTTCAATAATCAACATTTATAAACAAAAATTTTCCAAAATAGCAAATTTTGAGAGCGTTATTCTTTTAGTTTTTTAAAGAATTATTGCAATTTGTGTAATATTAATCTATCTGTAAGTTGGTCTAAAATATATTATTTCCATATGTCAAATAGTATTCATTAAAAAATGATATTACTATAGTTTTGCTGTTTAATACATAGCTATAGTAATATCATTGAAAAGTTTGTAAAACAGAATTGATTAAGAGATGGTATTGTTTATAAATTATTAACAAATAATATTGACAAACAGGAAATATATGCTAAACTATATTTAGTTGAATTATGTTAAAAAATAAGATTGTATAGGTGATTTTGCTAATATAGTAATGATTTTTTAACAAATTTATACAAAAAATATTTTTATGGAGGTCGAACAATGAAAAAAATAATTTCAATTTTATTAACCCTTACAATGGTTTTGTGCATAACAGCGTCAATTCCATTAAGTGCATCAGCAGCAACAACAGGTAAGGTTCAAAGTGGTCTTACATATACCGATGAATATGGTAAATGGACATATGAATTGACAGATAGTGGTAACGGTTACAAAATTACAGGCTATGACAAAAGTATGACTGAGATTGAAATACCAAGTGAAATAAATGGTATGCCTGTGGTGGAAATATGTGGTAGTGATACATATATTGTTGGTCGCAGTAGTCTAACCAATGTAATAATACCTGATAGTGTTACTACTATTGGTAATCATGCATTTGGAGGGTGTACCAAGCTGATCAGCGTAACAATTCCTGATAGTGTTACTGCTATTGGTGATTTTGCATTTAATTATTGTAGTAGTTTAACTAGCATAACAATCTCTGATAGTGTTACTACTATTGGTACTGGTGTGTTTGCTTATTGTAGTGGTCTTACTCAGATAGATGTTTCATCAAATAACCCAAATTATACTACAATAAATGGTATACTATTTAACAAAACACAATCTGAATTAGTTAGCTATCCTGCTGGAAAATTAGCAACTAGTTATACTATTTCTGATAATATTAACACTATTAGTAGTAGTGCATTTAGTGGGTGTATCAATCTTAAAAAAATAATAATTCCTGATAGCGTTAATTTTATTGGTTATAATGCATTTAGTGGGTGTAGTAGTCTAAATAATGTAACAATCCCTAACAGTGTTGCAATTATTGGTAAGAATACATTTGTTAATTGTAGTAGCTTGACAAATGTAATACTCTCAGAAGGAGTTACTACTATTGGCGATAGTGCATTTCAAAACACTGGTCTAACTAGTATAACAATTCCTGATAGTGTTACTTCTATTGGTTCTTATTCATTTCGAAAGTGTGCTAGTTTAAGTGGTATAACAATCCCTAACGGAGTTACTTCTATCGGCTCTTATGCATTTTACGAGTGTAGTAATCTAACTAAGATAACATTCTCTAATAGTCTTACTTCTATTGGTAGTAGTGCATTTGGTTATTGCAGTAAGCTTACTAGTATAATAATCCCTGATGGTGTTACTACTATTGGTCGTTCTGTATTTTCTAATTGTAGTGCATTAACCAGCGTAACACTTCCAAACAGTGTTACTTCTATTGGTGAGAGTGCATTTCATAAATGCAGTAGTCTAACTGATATAACAATTCCTAATGGTGTTTATATAATTAATAAGTATATGTTTTGGGAATGCAAAAATCTAACCAGTGTAATAATTCCAAATAGTGTTAAAGCTATTGATTATCGTGCATTTTATGCTTGTAGTAAACTTAATGATGTGTATTATATAGGAAGCGAAAAAGAGTGGAATAGAATATACATAGGTGATGACAATTACGAGATTGAGGCAAAAGCAACTATTCATTTTAACCCTCTACAACCAAAAGCAGGCGATGTAAATCTTGACGGTGAAGTTTCTATAATTGATGTTATATCTGTACTTAAATATATAATTGGTAGTATAGATTTAACTGACGAACAGCTTGCAAATGCAGATCTAAACAACGATGGAGAATTTTCAGTAATAGACGCAATTCTAATTCAAAAGATGATTCTTGAAATGGTATAATCTGTGTACTAGCTATAAATAAAATTTAAATTCCGAGCTACCACTCATTTGGGTGGTAGCTTTTTTATGAAATTAATTGTTAGATTATAGGTTTTATGCGATATTAACAAATTATGTTGACATAAAGGAAATATATGCTAAAATAAAGTTAATAGAATTAGGGCGAAAGTAAGATTAGATAGGAGATGTTGCTAATGAAGTAATGGTTTTTTCACCCAATTTACACAAAAAATATTTTTATGGAGGTAGAACATGAAAAAATAATTTCAATCTTATTAACCCTTACAATGGTATTGTGTATAACAACATCAATTCCATTAAGTGCATCAGCTGCAACAACAGACAAGGTGGAAAGTGGCGATACTTACACCGACGAATACGGTGAATGGGAATACGATTTTACAGCTTCTGGTGACGGCTACAAAATTATAAAATTTGAACCTGCTAGTTATTATAATACAACTTATGTTGAAATACCAGCTGAAATAGATGGTATTCCTGTGTTAGAGTTAGATGAATATTCATTTGAGGAACTATCCTATTTGCGTGAAATAGTAATACCATATGGTGTTACTTATATTGGTAAGTATGCATTTCATTATTGCGATGATCTAGTAAGTATAACAATTCCAGACAGTGTTAATTATATTGATAATGCTGCATTTGAGTTTTGTACACTTCTAAAAAATATAACAATCCCAGACAATGTTACTTATATTGGATATAGTGCTTTTGCGTATTGTGAATATTTAGAAAGTGTAGTAATCCCTGACGGTATTACTAGTATTAATTATGGTATGTTTCGTGGATGTATCGATTTAAAAAATGTAACAATCCCAGACAGTGTTACTTATATTAATAAAAGAGCATTTCTAGGATGTGAAAATCTAGCCAATATAACACTCCCTGATGTTATTACTGAGATTGGTGATGAGGCATTTAAAAATTGCAGTAGTTTAGATAACGTAATAATTCCTGACAGTGTTAAAGTTTTAGGTCAATCTGTATTTGAAAATTGCAGTAGTCTAAAAAATATAACAATTCCTAGTGGTGTTGATAGGATAGAGGCTTATCTATTTCAAAATTGTAGTAATCTAATTAGTGTAGCAATTCCAAACACTATTACTTATATTGGTTATTTTGCATTTTATGATTGCCCTAGTCTTACTGACATATATTACGCAGGAAGTGAAGATGAGTGGAATAACATCTCAATTAATAATAATGGAGATGGCAATGCTACTCTTGGTAGCTTAAATTACCATTTTAATTATCTACCACCATACGTTGACGAATATGGTGAATGGACATATCAACTTACAGAATCAGGTGATAGTTACAAAATTACAGGATACGATCAAAGTATGACTGAAATTGAAATACCAGGTGAAATAAATGGTAAGCCTGTAACAGAAATAGATGAATATGCATTTTATTATAATAGTAATCTAACTAGTGTAACAATTCCAAACAGTGTTACTACTATTGGTTATCATGCATTTTATCTTTGTGAAAGTTTAACTAGCGTAGTAATTCCTGATAGTGTTACAACTATTAATATGTTTGCATTTTCAAACTGTGAGAGTCTAACTAGTATAACAATACCAGAGAGTGTTACATATATCGATAATTACGCATTTATGAATAGCAGTAGTCTTACAGAGATAAATGTTTCAACAAATAACCCAAATTATTCTTCAATAGATGGTGTACTATTCAATAAAGCACAAACTGAATTAATTAAATATCCTGAGGGAAAAGCATCTGATAATTATATTATCCCTGATGGTGTTACTGATGTTCTTTATAGGTCATTTCAATATACCAGTAACCTGATTAATATAACAATCCCAGATAGTGTTACTACTATTGAATATGATGCACTAGAGGGTAATATTAGCCTGGAAAATATAAATGTTTCAACCAATAATCCGAATTATTCTTCAATAGACGGTGTACTATTCGATAAAACACAAACTACATTAGTTGAATATCCCGATGGAAAAGCAGGTGATAATTACATTATTCCAGATACAGTTACTACTGTTGCTGATGGTGCATTTTCTTATAGTGTATATTTAACTACTGTAACATTCCCTGACAGTGTTACTGATATTGGTAATTTTGCATTCTTTAATTGCCATGAATTAACTAACATAGCATTGCCTAAAAATCTTACTACTATTAATGTTTCTGTATTTGAATTTTGCTTTGGTTTAACAAGCGTAATAATTCCAAATAGTGTTACTTCTATTCAAGAGTACGCCTTTAGCGAGTGCATAAACCTTACCGACGTATATTATACAGGCAGTGAAGAAGAGTGGAATAGTATATCAATAGGGGAGTGCAATGACTACCTTGTAAATGCAAATATTCATTTTAATTATGTAGCACCAAAAGCAGGCGATGTAAATCTTGATGGTGAAGTTTCTATAATTGATGTTATATCTGTACTTAAATATATAATTGGTAGTATAGACTTAACTGATGAACAGCTTGTAAATGCAGATTTAAACAACGATGGCGAATTTTCAGTAATAGACGCAATTCTAATTCAAAAGATGATTCTTGAAATGATTTAATCTGTATAATATTTATCAATAAAATTTAACCTTCGAGCTACCACTCATTTGGGTGGTAGCTTTTTTGTTACAATAAGCAATACACCTGTTTGTTAGATTTTAATAAATAATATTGACATAGAGGTAATATATGCTAAAATGAATTTAATAGAATTAGGGCGAAAGTAAGATTATATGGGAGCTGTTGCCAATGAAGTAATAAATTTTTGAGGGATTTATATAAACATAATTAACTTGAGAGGTGTAAAAAAATGAGGAAAGTAATTTCAGTTTTATTAACAATTACAATGCTTTTATGTATTATAGCTTCAATTCCATTAAGTGCATCAGCAGCAACAACCAACAAGGTAGAAAGTGGTCTTGCTTATGTTGATAACTACGGTACTTGGATATATGAGGTTATAAACGATGGAAAAGAGTGTAGAATTATACAATATCAAGGAACTAAAAACGAGCTTGAAATACCTGATAAAATACCTTATAAAATATCTGACAAA
>JAXJQK010000274.1:0-20894 GCA_036311185.1 Acutalibacteraceae bacterium
ACATATTTTAATCAGTGCCTTAATGTTTTTGATGAATACGAGAATGTACCGTTTGTTTCGGTAAAATGCTACTGTGTACATCCTATCTTTAAAGAGCCTAAGGCTCACAGATTAAATGTACCTAAATCAAATACAAACAAACATATAAACCTTGAAGAAAATCCTAATTTTATTTGTTCAGAGGTATGTGGCACGTTATTTAAAACAGCTATTTTCAAAAAGTATAAATTTAATACCAAGCTTAAATACGAATATTTTCAGGATTTTATGCTAAGAGTTCAGCTTGATTATTCCGAGTATATTCATCTTTCTCAGCCTGAGTATATGTACTTTATGCCTTTAGAGGATGACTTTTTGTATTATGTCCCAACAAATTATAAGGACTGGTATCAGGAGTCTATGGAGGAGTTTTTGCTTGTGATTGCAAAAACCTGTCTTGATAAGTTTGGTACAATACCTGCGTTTATCCAGTTCTATTTCATATTTGCTGTATCAACAAGATTTTTAGCTAATATGAATAACCGTAATAAAAGGAATATGAGCGAAGAAGAGCTTGCTGATTTCTTTGACTCTGCAAGAGCAGTGCTTAAATATGTTGATAATACCTATGTTCTTAACAGTAATAAGTATAAATCTTTAGGCTATAGCGAAGAAGCTGCCGAGATGTTCTATATGCTAAAGTATAACTGCATTTTTGATGGTATGCCTTTAGTTAATGTTGAGGGTAAAAATGAGGTTTACTTAAACTGTGATAATATATTTGTTGCAAGACTAACCGACCAGCGAGTAGGTATGCACGTTATGGATTATCGTGATGGTAAGTTAATTATAGATGGTTCATTCAGAAGAGTGTTTGATATAAATAATATTGAATTATATGTAAAGCTTAATGACCAGAAGTTTACTCTTACCGATACAGATCGTTATTCGCTTACAAAGTATTTCGGTATAAGTGCATACAAAAAATTTACTTTCCACTTAGAATTGCCTCTTGATCCTAATCAAAAGGTTCAGAGTATACAGTTCTTTGCAAAATATAGATATAGTGTAATTCCGTTAAAGCTGTCATTCCTTCACCACTGGGCTAAGTTTACATTATCTCCTGCAAATTCATATTGGAGATTTAATAAGTATATAGCAAAAATAAAAAATGCAAAAGAAATTGTTATAACACACGCATCAGCATTTGATACAATTAAAAGTGAGCTTAAATTCCTACCTGGTGTATTCAAAGAGAGTAAGCGTTCATTTATTACAAGAATACAGTATTGGATTACAAGACCATATTTTAAAAATAAAAAAATATGGCTTATGTACGATAAGCTCTACAAGGGTGGTGACAGCTCTGAATATTTGTATAGATATTGTGCAGATAAAAAAGACGGTATAACAAGATATTATATAATTGATGAAAATACTTCAGATTACAGAAGCTTGAAAAAGGCTGGTTTAAAACCAGTAAAAACACGTTCATTAAAGCATAAAATGGCATTTTTGAATACAGATATCGCTCTTATAACAAATTCAAATGTATTTCCGTTTAATGGCTATAGTATGGATCGTTCAAGATTTATCAGAGGTTTGTGCAACTTCCCGTCTATGTGTCTACAGCACGGTTTGTCAGTACAGAAATGTGCAATGGCACAGCAGAGAATTGTTGATAATACACAGATGTATTTCCTTGCTTCAAAGTATGAGCATAAAAACCTAAGCCAACACGCTTACAGCTATAGTAATTTCGATATTTTGAAAATGACAGGTATAGGTAGATATGACGGACTTATTAATAACGACCAAAAGCAAATTTTACTTTCACCAACATGGAGAATGTATAACGCTATGCCTGTAACTACAAGTGAGGGAGAACAGCGTAATTATAACCCTGAATTTAAAAATACTACATATTATAAGATTTATAATGACCTTATCAATAATCAGAAGCTTATTGATACAGCACAGAGGACAGGCTATGCAATTAAATATTTGTTACACCCTATTTTAAGTGCACAGGTAGATGATTTTGAGCCAGATCCATATGTAGAGGTTATATCTTCAGTAGGTGACCTAAGCTATGAGAAAATTCTTACAGAATCAAGCTTAATGGTTACAGACTATTCAGGTGTACAGTTCGATTTTGCGTATATGAAAAAGCCACTTGTATATTTCCACCCATCACAGCTTCCAGCACATTATGATGATGGTGGATTCTTCTACGACACAATGGGCTTTGGTGAAATCTGCACCGAAAGCGACCAGCTTGTTGATACACTTTGCGAATATATGGAAAATAACTGTCAGATGAAGCCAATGTATATTGAGCGAGTAAATGACTTCTATCACTTTGATGACCACAATAACTGTGAGCGTATCTATAAAGAAATTTTAGAATACCAAAAGCAGATTGATAAGGATAAGCTGAGAAGATAAATTATATAACAAAAGCTAGAGTAAAAAGCGTAGCAGTAAAAACGACTGCTACGCTTTTATTTTTAATTGCATATTATGCACAAATTCTTGAATAAATTTAATATATATGTTAAAATAAGTTTTATATTAAAATATACGGAGTTGAGATTAATGGAATATATTTTCAGTGACAGAGTAAGTGCTTTGAAGCCATCTGCTATCAGAGAAATTTTTAAATATGCGGCTGACCCACAGGTTATTTCTTTATCAGCAGGTAACCCTGCACCAGATGCTTTCCCAAGTGAAGAGATTGCAGAGATTTCTGCAAGAATATTAAAAGAAAAACCAATTGACGCACTACAATATAGTGTTACAGAGGGTTACGCACCTTTAAGAAATTACTTAAAGGACTATATGAAAGAGAAGCACAATATCGGAAATGAGAACGATGACCTTATAATTACATCAGGTGCACAGCAGATTATGGACTTAGCTACAAAGTCACTTTGTAATGAGGGTGATGTTGTTATCTGTGAAGCTCCTAGCTTTATAGGCTCTTTAAATTCTTTCCGTTCATATAATACTAAGCTAGTAGGTGTACCTGTTGAATCAGACGGTATGAATATAGAAATCCTTGAGGAAAAGCTAAAGACAGAAAAGAACGTAAAATTTATATACGTTATTCCAAATTTCCAAAATCCATCAGGTGTAACAACAAGCCTTGAAAAACGTAAGGCTATATATAATCTTGCTAAGAAATATGGTGTACTTATTATAGAGGATAACCCATACGGAGATTTGCGTTATTCAGGCGAGTATGTACCTTCAATCAAATCATTAGATACAGACAACATTGTTATATATGCAGGTTCATTCTCAAAGGTAATTTCACCTGGTATGCGTGTAGGTTGGTGTGTTGCACCTGCTGCAATTATTCAAAAAATGGTTGTTTGTAAGCAGGGACAGGACGTTCACACAAATATATGGTCACAAATGGTTGCTTATGAGTTTGTTACAAAATATGATTTTGATGCACACCTTGAAAAGCTAAGAAATCTATACAGCAAAAAGGCACAGCTAATGATGAGTTTGCTTGACGAGCATTTAGCACCATATGTTACATATGATAAAATAGACGGTGGCTTGTTTATAATGTGTAAGCTACCTGAAAATATAGATATGATGAAATTCTGTAAAGAGGCAGTATTAAGAAAGGTATGTGTTGTACCTGGTAATGCATTTTTAGCAGATGAAAACGAAGTTTCACATTCATTCAGAGTGAATTTTTCAACTCCAACAGATGAACAGCTAGTAAAGGGTGTAAAAATATTAGGTGAGCTTGTAAAAGAGCTTTGTGAGTAAGAGGAGTAAAAGGAAATGGAACAGCAGACAGAAAAGAAAAAAGTAATATTCAGTGCCATTCAGCCAACAGGTACTATTACACTTGGTAATTATCTGGGTGCGTTGAAAAACTGGATTAAGCTACAGGATGATTTTAAATGCATTTATGCACTTGCTGATTTGCACGCTATCACAGTAAGACAATAGCCTGCAAAATTCAGAGCAAATGTTTACGAGGCTTACGCATTGTTGCTTGCTTGTGGTGTAGATTTGGAAAAGAGCTTGTTCTTTATTCAAAGCCACGTTCACACACACGCAGAGCTTGCATGGCTTTTAAATTGCTACACACAGTATGGCGAGCTTTCAAGAATGACACAGTTTAAGGATAAATCAGCCAAGCACGCAGATAATATAAATGCAGGCTTGTTTACATATCCATCATTAATGGCAGCAGATATTCTGCTTTATCAGGCTGACCTTGTACCGGTAGGAGCAGACCAGAAACAGCACCTTGAGCTTACAAGAAATATCGCAGAGCGTTTTAATGGTATCTACGGTAATACATTTAAAGTGCCAGAGGGTTATATACCAAAGGTTGGTGCAAGGGTAATGTCACTACAAGACCCTACAAAGAAAATGAGTAAATCAGACGAGAACGTAAACTCATATGTAGCTGTGCTTGATAAGCCAGAGGTTATTATGAAGAAGTTCAAACGTGCTGTTACCGATAGCGAAGCTTGTGTACGCTTTGGAGAGGGTAAAAAAGGCATTAATAACCTTATGGGTATTTACTCATCTGTTACAGGCAAAACAAATGAAGAAATCGAAAAGGAATTTGAGGGCAGAGGCTACGGTGACTTTAAGGTTGCAGTTGGTGAAGCTGTTATCGAAGAGCTAAGACCAATCCAAGAAAACTTTGACAGATTAATTAAAGACAAGGCTTATCTAAAGGAATGTTATGATAAGTCAGCAGATATAGCAAGAAAGATTTCTCAAAGAACAGTAGATAAGGCTATGAAGAAGATTGGCTTTGTTCTAAAGTAATTTTTATTATTACTATGATTTTTTAAACGGCAACGTAAGTTTATAAACCTGCGTTGCCTTTTGTGATTTTAGAGGTGATTAAAATGATAAAAGGTATAATTTTTGATATGGACGGTTTAATTATAGATACCGAAAAATGGCTACAGAAATATTATGTTAAATCAGCTACAGAGCTTGGTTATGATATGAAGCCTGAATATGTATTGCAAATTCGTAGCTTGCCAGCTGAATATGCAATACCATTGCTAAAAAAATTAGTAGGTGATAACTACGACTATTACGCAGTAAAAGAGCTAAGAAAAAAATATATGAGTGAGCATATAGAAAAATACGGAATAGAAAAGAAAAAGGGTATTGATGAATTGCTCGAATTTATAAAATCAAAGGGCTTGAAATGTGCAGTAGCTACCGCAACACCACCAGACAGAACAAAGGAATATTTAACAAAGCTGAATATATACCATTATTTTGATAAGGTAGTAACAGCCTCAATGGTTGCACACGGAAAGCCACAGCCTGATATTTACATTGAAGCAAGCAAAAGACTTGAGCTTGCCCCTGAAAATTGCATAGCATTAGAGGACTCTCCAAATGGTATTCTGTCTGCTTATCGTGCAGGCTGTGTACCTGTAATGGTGCCAGATCTTACCCAGCCAGACGAAGAAACAGCAAAAATTATTTATTCTAAAGCCGATGATTTATCACAGGTAATTAGTATTATAAACAAGCTGAATAATTGGGGTGAGCAGTAATGAAGCTTCTGCATTTGTCAGATTTACATATCGGTAAGATTGTAAACGAAATGAATATGCTTGATGACCAAAGATATATACTTAATCAAATACTCGATATTGTAAAAAAAGAACAGCCTACAGCTGTGCTTATTGCAGGAGATATTTACGATAAGTCTGTACCGTCAGCCGAGGCTGTAGAGCTTTACGACGAATTTATAACAGCACTTGCTAATGAAAAAACACAGGTTCATATAATAAGTGGTAATCACGATTCTCCCGAACGCTTAGGCTGTTGCAGTAAGCTGATTTCATCAAATAAGGTCTATATAGATGGTATCTTTAACGGTAAAGCAGTAAAATACACCTTAAAAGATGAAAACCAAAGCATAAATATATATACACTCCCATTTATAAAGCCAGCTAATGTAAGAGCGTTTTATAAAGATGAAGAAATAAACAGCTATACACAGGCTGTAAAGGTTGTGCTTGATAATTCTGATATAGACCCAAATCAGCTTAATATATTAGTTGCACACCAATTTGTAACAAATGGTGGTGAAATGTTGCGAACAGATTCTGAAATTGCTTCTGTAGGTGGTATTGATAATGTGAATGCTGATATTTTTAAAAGTTTTAACTATGTAGCACTCGGACATCTTCACGCAAAGCAAAGTATAGATGATAGAATAGTTTATTGTGGTTCGCCACTTAAATATTCAAAGTCAGAGTGTAAAAATAAAAAAAGCGTTGTAATGCTTGAGCTTGTAAACGGAGAAATTAGCATTAACGAAATCCCTCTTACACCACTCAGAGATATGCGAACAATAAAAGGCAAGCTCAAAGAGATTACAGAAACACCTGTAGGAAATGTTCAGGATTATATATTTGTAGAGCTTACAGACGAAAATGAACAGATAGATGCCATAGGTAATTTGCGAAGTGTATATCCTAATATAATGGGTATGAGCTATAATAATAAACGTACTGCTAACTCAGAAACCGATATGCGTTTGAAATCAATGGGAGCAAAAAGCAGTGTTCAGCTTTTTGAAGAGTTCTACAAGCTACAAAATGGTGACGATTTAAGCACAGAGCAAAGAGAGATAGTGTTAAATATTCTTAATGAATTGGAGGGTAACAGGTGAAACCTACAAAGTTGATAATAAGTGCATTCGGACCGTATGCAAATGAGGTAGAGGTGGATTTTTCACAGCTTGGTGGTAAGGGCTTGTTTCTGATAACAGGTAACACCGGTGCAGGTAAAACCACGATTTTTGATGCTATCTGCTTTGCTTTGTATGGAAAGGCAAGTGGCTCAAATCGTACAGGAGAAATGCTAAGAAGTCAGTTTGCACAATCTGATATCCCCACATTTGTAAAGCTCACATTTACACACGCAAATAAGGAGTACACAATTACAAGAAATCCTGAATATCTTCGTAAGAAAAAAAGAGGTACAGGCACCACCATACAGCCAGCTGACGCTTCTCTTGAAATGCCTATGGGAAAGGTAATTACAGGTATGAACGAGGTAAGCGACTATGTAAAAGAAATTTTAGGCTTAGATTGCAACCAGTTTAAACAGATTGCAATGATAGCACAGGGGGATTTCTTAAAGCTTTTACTTGCGAGCAGTGACGAACGTGGCGATATTTTCAGAAAGATTTTCAATACATCTGTATATCAGACCTTTCAGGATAGATTAAAGGTAATGACAAAACAGAAAACAGATGAAAGAAATCAAACTCTTTTTATACTTAATAACAGTGTAAACAGTATTGTACCTGATGAAGAGTTTATTGATGATTGGAACATTATAAAAAGTGATTGTGAGTATAGGAGTAAAGAGGTTGTAGAGTTACTTAATAATATTCTTTCTGAACAGCAGATAAAACTTACCAGATTAGAAGAAGAGAAATCTAAACTACAGGAGCAACATATACAGGCAAAGAAAAATTTTGAGATTGCAGAAAAAAACAATAAAAGCCTTGATGAATATAAGAATGTAAAAAACAGATTAGACGTTCTTGTTTCAATGGAAGATGAGAAAAAACAACAAGCAGAGCGTATAAAATTTGCCAAGCTTTTGCAACAAAAGCTAGTGCCTGAATTTAACGAATACGATAAATTAAAGGCTGAATATGAATTAGTACGTAGTGAGCTTAACGATAAAAAGCTTGCTATCGAAAAAGCTGAGCAACAGCATAAAGAGGCAGAAAATTCCTTAATACAGGCAAAGCAAAAAGAATCTAAAAAAGAGGAATGTAGGGAAGAAGCGATAAAGCTTAGTCAACAGCAAGAAAGCTACGATGAGCTTGATTTTCTGAATAATGAAATCAATTCTCTGTCAGCTGATATAGATAAAACTTTAAATAATCTAAATACATTAAGTAAAAGTAAAGATGAATTGACAATTAAGCTGAAAAAAACTGTTGAGTATATTGAAGCGAATTCCAATGCTCTAACCTTGCTTGAACAGTCAAAAACAGAGCTTTCATCAAATAATAACAGAAAAGACGATATACAACGTCTTGATAAGTTTTTTGACGATAAAACTACCAATAGAAAAAAATGGCTTGATTTATCTCAAAAGTTGGAAAAGCAAGATAAGCTTTGTACAATGACTGCAAAGGAATATGAAAATGCAGAAAGTAAATTCTATCTTGCTCAAGCTGGTATGCTTGCACAAAAACTAGAGGACGGCAAAAGATGTCCTGTATGTGGCTCAATAGTTCATCCATTCCCAGCAAAGCAAGAGCCAGATGTTCTTACAAAGTCAGAGCTTGATATATTAAAATCTAAGTTGGAAAATTATCGTAATGAAAGAACAAGTCTTAGTAGTAAAATAGAAGCACTAAACAGTGAAGTAAAAATTATCAATAATAATATAGAAGATTATTGCCAGAAACTTAATATAGAAGCTACTGATTTACCCGAATTATCTCAAATGCTTTTGCAGTGTAATAATATAGAATCACAGCTTAACACAAAAATAAAAGAACTTGAAAAGACTATTGATTGGTTAGATAAAGCAAAACAGCAACAGAAAAAAGCAGAGGAGAGGTTGAATACAGTTACAGCACAGCTACAATCAGCAGATATAGAAAAAAGCAGACTTGAAGTAGCTTTAGCTGAAAAAACAAAACAGTATTCACAGTTGAAAGCTCAGTTGCAATATTCCTCTAAGGCAGAGCTGTTAAATAGGATTACAGTCTTGAAAAATGAGTCTGACAAAATTGAGAAAGAAATTGAGATTGCTAAAAATTCACTCGATACTGTCATTAAAAATCTAAGTACCTTAAAGGGCGAGAATACTCAGCTTATTATCAAGCAGAATCAATCTCATAAAAAGGCTCTTGCACAGGCTGATAATATAAAAGCTGTTATGAATGAGCTTGGTATTTCAAATCGTGAAGAATACGAACAAAGAAAAATGACAGAAGCAGAAATAGCAATCGGTGAAAAGGATTTAGATGAATATAAAGAGGAGCTTGCCAAAGCTAAAAGCAGTACAGCTGTATATGAAAAACAGCTTAAAGGCATTGAATACGTAGATATAACACAGCTGAAATCAAGCTGTACTGATGTTTTAGAGCGTTTTAAAAAGATAGACAATGACTATATTTCATATCATACTGATTTTAAAAATAATCAATCTAATGCAAAAATTATAGAGCAGTCATATCAAACACTTGAAAAGCAGACAGAAATCTGTATTATGCTGAAAAATCTTTCAGATACAGCTAACGGAAGTCTTATAGGTAAAGAGAGAATAGCCTTTGAACAATACATACAAGGAGCATATTTTCAGCAAATTATAGCACAGGCTAATATAAGATTATCAGCTATGTCATCAGAAAGATATGAGCTTGTACACCGAACTCAAAGCTCAAACGGAAGAAAAGCAGGACTTGAACTTGATATACTCGACCACTACACAAACAGTATACGCAGTGTAAAGTCACTTTCAGGCGGTGAATCATTTAAAGCCTCACTTTCTATGGCACTAGGTCTTTCTGATGTTATACAACAGCAGGCTGGAGGAATACAAATTGATGCAATGTTTGTAGATGAGGGATTTGGCTCTTTAGATGATGAATCCCTGAATACAGCTATAACAGTATTAAATCAGCTTACAGACGGAAACAGGTTAGTAGGAATTATCTCTCATGTGAACGAGCTTAAAGCAAGTATAGATAATAAAATTATAGTAAAGTCATCACCATTTGGTAGTAGTGTAAGTGTTGTATAAATTTTTAATATAGATAAACAAACAACAATTTATATTAATATTACACAAAAATATAAACTAATAAATGTTAAAAGGTAGAGTATATTTTTGCTTTTTATTATTGTATTCTATTATAATTTTAGATATAATTATAGAGTCTAATCAAATATAAGAATGGAGGTAAAAAATAATGAGTAGACGTTTAGTTAGTATCGTGTTGAGTTTATTGTTGATTGTGAGTATGCTATTAGTTATTCCTTCAACAGCTTCAGCAGTTGATTCAGGTGAAATGGCACTTACAGATTCATTTGAACTTACTGTTCACGAAGGTGATACAGTAAGCTATTGGGTAGAGGTGACAATTCCAAAGGATTCAATTGATGTTGCAGGCTGGACAATTGATATGTACTATGATAATGCAATGTTCGATCTAAACACTGATTTTGCAGATGGATACGGATTTGCATCTGGAACTAAAGCAGTTGACTATGCTTTAGGGTTATCAAACGAGGAGGCTTATTTCCCAGGTGGAAGTATTACACAGGGAACTCTTAGACCAGAGTTTGGTAGAGTAAGCGTTTCAGATGCTAACCCAAATGGTTTGAGATTCAAGGGTAAAACAACTAAGGTTGTTTGTGTTCAGCTTCAGGCTATTGCAAATGGTGAAACATCTCTTTCTTATAGAATGAGAGATTTAGCTGATACTAATCTTGAGCTTTCTTTCATAGAAAAGCCAGGCTATCAGCCAGCAGGTGGTGCTGAATTTGCATTTAAGCATAGTATTATTTGCGATCACGAAGATGAGCCTGTAGTTCCTACAGAGGTTCCAACAGAGCCAGAAACAGAGCCAGAAACAGTTCCAGCTACAGACCCAGCTACAGAAGCTCCAACAGAGCCAGAAACAGAGCCAGAAACAACTCCTGCTACAGAGCCTGTAACAGAAGCTCCAACAGATCCAGCTACAGAAGATGTAACAGATGCCCCTGTAAAACATACTTATACAGTTGCAGGTACACCAGGTCTATGTGGTTCAAGTTGGGATATTACAGATACAAACAACGATATGACAGAAATCAGCGACGGTGTATTCCAAAAGGTATATACTAATGTAAATGCAGGTGCTATCGAGTTTAAGGTAGCAGAGGATTATAGTTGGAATAATAGCTTTGGTCCAGAAGGTAATGAACCAGGTTCACCTAACTGCGTTGATGAAGTACTATTTGACGGTGCAACAGTAACAATCACATTCGATACTAAAGAGGGTGTTGTTATGTGGATGATCGATTATCCTGAGGATCCAACAGAGGAGCCTACAGATACACCAACAGAGCTTCCAACAGAGGAGCCTACAGAAGCACCAACAGTAGCTCCAACAGAGCTTCCAACAGAAGAGCCTACAGAAGCACCAACAGTAGCTCCAACAGAGCTTCCAACAGAAGCACCTACAGTAGCTCCAACAGACGCTCCAACAGTAGCACCAACAGAAGCACCTACAAATGTTGCAACAGATAAACCAACAGCACCTACAAGTGCTACAAATGCAACAACAGCAACAACAGCAACAAATGCTACAAATGCTACAAATGCTACAAGTGCTACATCAGCAACAAGTTCTACATCTTCTTCAAATACAAGCACAACTACAACAGGTAAGGTTGCTACAGGTGATGCATCATCAGTTGCAATGCTACTTGGTATGTTGATGATTGCAGCTGGTACAGTTATATCAGCAAGAAGAAAAATTACTTCAAAATAAATATTTAATTTAGATTGATATTGTTTTGTCAGCCACTCTTAAGAGTGGCTGATTTTTTGTATACAGAAAAGTTTTTGAATACTAACTAATATTATAGTTTGGGTATATTGTCCCTGAATAAAAGATTACTATAAATCTTTATATATAATTTTAAAATATGTCTTTGGTGAAAAAGCATTAAAAAATTATATTTTTTAAAAAATAACTATTGACTTTTGCTTTTTAAGTGGTATAATTTAACTCAAACGAAACAAGTTGTTAAAAAACTTTTTGATAATATTTACATAAACTGCAAGAAGTTGCTTCTTAACTTCTTTAAATGCTTTAATATTATTTTAAATATTAAACTGTATGGTTTAATAATATGTACAACTTGAAAAGTTTTTATAGCAATTATATTCAATTGCTATAAAGTAAGTAGTAAATGCTCAAGGAGGCAAATTGAATTTTAGTATGGTAAAAAAAGTAGGGAAAATATTTAAATTGCTTACCTCTGTAGCGGTTACGGTGATTGTTATTTTAGCGATGTTATTAGTTGGTGTTCGTTTATTTGGTTTGCAGGTGTATACAGTTTTATCAGGCTCTATGGAACCAAATTATAAAACAGGCTCTTTAATTTATGTTAAAGATGTAGATCCAGTAGAGCTGAGTGTTAATGATGTTATTACATTTAAGCTATCGGAAAATACAACAGCAACTCATAGAATTATTGAAATTATTTCCGATGAGGAAAACAGCAATGAGATTTCTTTTAGAACCAAAGGAGATGCCAATGATACACCAGACGGTTCTTTGGTTGCTAGTGAAGATGTAATAGGTGTACCAATTTTTACTATTCCTTATATGGGGTATGTTGCAAGCTTTATTCAAAGACCGCCTGGAATCTATATTTCAATAGCAGTAAGTATAGCTATTATGTTGCTTGTGTTTGTGGGAGATATGTTAATAGGGGATAAAAAGGAAAAGAAATAATTTTAAATAAAAATTATTTTAAAGGGAGGTAGAAATCTTGAAAACAAAAAGTAAAGTTTTAGTTCTAGCTCTATGTGCAATTTGCCTTGTTGCAGTAACAGTGTTAGCTACTGTTGCTTACCTTACATCAGAAGATGAAGCAATTAATACATTTACAGTAGGTAATGTATCTATCAAGCTTGATGAATCAGATGTAAACCCTGATGGTACTATAATAGAAGGTGCTGAGCGTGTTGATGGTAATGAATATCATCTTATCCCAGGATGCACATACACAAAAGACCCTACTGTTACAGTAAAAAAAGGTAGCGAAAATTCTTATATTCGTATGTTTGTAACAATTAATAAGATTAACGAGCTAAAATCAGCATTAGGTGAAGATTTTCTACCACAGAATTATGTTACAGGCTGGGACAGTTCTAAATGGGATTGTGTTAAAACTATAGACAATGGCGACAATACTGTTACATATGAATTTCGTTATTATAAAACAATAGGTGCTTTTGATTCTGATAGTGATATTGTGTTAGAACCATTGTTTGATACCTTTACACTACCTGGTGAAATAACAAACGAAGAGCTTAAAGCAATATCAGGCTTAGAAATCACAGTAAAAGCTAATGCTATTCAGGCAACAGGCTTTGAAAATGCAGATAAAGCATGGGTAGCTTTTGAAAAACAGGTAAAAGAATAAAATTATGAATTTTCACGCAGATTGAATAATACGTTTTGCAATCTGTTGGAATAAAAATTAAAAACAGAAAGGAGGAGCACAAAATGTGCGAGAATAAAACTGTAGGAAAATGGAATCTAAAGAGAGGTAGTTTTAAGACATTCATAATGATTCTGGCTGTTGCTCTTATTATATGTGGTGTTGTAGGTGGTACAGTTGCATGGTTGATTTCCAAAACAGAACCTTTGGTTAACACCTTCACTTATGGCGATATTAATATCGAACTTGAAGAAACAGACACAGATGACGGTGATGGTAATGGTAACACTAATACCTATACTATGATTCCAGGTAACAAAATCACTAAAGACCCTAAGGTAACAGTGCTGGAGGACAGCGAAGATGCATGGTTATTTGTAAAGCTAGATAAGTCTACTGACCCTGATTTCGATCAGTTTATGGAGTACGAAATGGCAGACGGTTGGACAGCTCTAGATGGTGCTGATGGTGTTTATTATCGTGAAGTAAGCAAATCAGACAGTGACACAGAATATACAGTAATCAAAGACAATACTATTACAGTAAAGGGTGATGTTACTAAAGAAATGCTTAATGCACTTACTACTTACCCAACACTTAAGGTTACTGCTTATGCTGTACAGCGTGATGTAGATATCGATGCAATTGATACAGCAGACGAAGCTTGGGCTTTAGCGATTGCTTAATTATTAAGCAAATTCAAAAATTCTACAACTAAATAAAAAATGGATAGAGAGATCCGTTAAATAAAAATATTTTTAATTATGAAAGGAAGACAATATTATGAAAAAGAGAAATTTACTATCAGTTATAAGCTTAGGATTGGTTGCTTCTGTTGCAATCGCAGGTACAGCAGCATATCTTACAAGTACTGATGAAGATACTAACACAATGGTACTTGGTAAAGTTAAAATTGATCAGCGTGAGCATCAGCGTGTTCAGAACGCAGATGGTACTTATGCTACTGGTACTGTTGACGCTCGTGAAAGCTATTTGCTTGAGGAATTTGTACAGGATAAGCTTCTTCTTCCTATTGTTGGTGACCCAAATAAGGGCGAAGCTGGTTGGGATACAATACCAGTTCGTATGAGCCAGGTTGGTTCTGCTGGTGGTATGGATGTATTTGATAGTAAGAATGCACAGGATAAGTTTGTAACTGTAAAAAATACAGGTAATAACGATGCTTATGTTCGTACTATAGTTGCAATTGAACATGGTGATGCTTCTGCTGATCTTGTTAGAACTTCTTACCACAATACTTGGAAATCTAACGCATTAGGTGACATCACAATTAGTGGCGATGTTTACTCTTTATATGAGTATGTATATCTAGGTGGTAAGACTAGCACTGGTTGGAGACACGAAAATGGTGTTCTTCCTAAGGATGAAGTAACTTATCCTAACCTTTCTCAGGTTTATCTTGGCTCTGAAGCTACCAACGAGGATGTAGAAAAGCTTGATGCTAATGGTAATGGTAAGCTTGATATTCTAGTATTCTCTCAGGCAGTTCAGGCTGATGGTTTTGCTGATGCAAAGACAGCTCTAGACAAGGCATTTGGTGAGACAAAAGCTGACAATCCAGTTATCCTTGAGCAACTAGAAAAAATGTATGCTGAAAATGTATGATTTTACAGCAACTTCATAATTTGTTGATATAGATAATATTATAACAAAGAATATAATAAAATTAATTTGCCCACTCCTTTTTAGGAGTGGGCAGTAATCAAAAGACATAATTTTTTGTTATGTCTTTTGATTACTGTTGTTTAAAGCAAAGGAGGTATGTATTTGAAAAGAAACAGTATTCAGAAAAGTTTTATTTTACTTTTTTCACTGTTTATTATAATTTCAACAACATTTCAGTCTACCCTTGCGTTTGTAGCAGTTAAAACTGAATCCATAACAAATACCTTTGAACCATTAAAGGATATTGTCAGCGATTTGATTATCAATAAAATAGTTGAACACCCATTCGGTGATGATTATGCAATTCCGGGAAATATTGCTTTTGATTTTGAAATAAGTCTTGGAAGTAAATATGCCGGAAAAACCTTTGACACAACTGTTGGAGAAAAGACTGCTGATGATTCAGGTGTTATTGTTGTTAACGTAAAGCCTGGTATCCCATTAGGAATACAGGGTATTGATGAAAATACAAAGATTACAGTCAAAGAGATACAAAAGGATGATGACGGATTTGAGGTAAAGGATGAAATATCTTCTAAAGAAGTGATTATTCCTTCGGGTAAAAATATTGCTATGGTAGATTTTGTTAATATCTATAAGCCTAAAAAGTATGTAGCTATGAATGTAAATGTAACAGGTAGTAAAATACTTGAGGGAAGAGATTGGGAGATAGGTGATACCTTTACATTTCTACTTGAGCAGAGTAATGGAACAGGTTCTTGGATTCCTTTAAGAACAAAATCTGTTACATATAATCCTGATAATGAAGATTTTAACAAATTTGATTTTAATGATGTTATTCATTCGCTAGAATTTACACAGGCTGGTACTTATTCGTTCAGAATTTCTGAAATTGTCGGAGATATAAAAAATATTACCTATGATGAAACTATTAAATATTTTGATATCGTCGTAGGTGATAAAGATATGGACGGTAGACTTGAAATTCAGAATATTACAGCATTAAATGATATTTCTGTTGAAAAATCTGATAAATATAATATTGATGTAACATTCAAGAATAAATTTACAGCACCGGATCTTCCTGATCCTGAGTCTATTGAGATTCCTATTAACGTTATTAAGAATGTTAAGAGTGTAGGAACTGGCTCTATCGGTCCTGAAAACTTTAAGTTTGCTCTTGAGAATATTAGTACAAATGAAAGATTTATTTTAACATCAGATGAGGACGGTTTATTTGGCTTCAATGTTAAATTTACTTCAGATGATATAGGTAAGACCATTAACTATAGACTAAGTGAAATCAATGATGATAGAGAAGACATCGTATATAGCAATAAGGTTTACGATATTAAGTTTGTTGTAGCATTGGGTGCAGATAACAAGTTGGTAGTTACAAAATATTGCAATGGTGTTATCGTAAAAGATATTAATGTAGCGTTCGAAAATATCTATAGTGGTGAATCTACTGATCCTGATAAACCAACAGAGCCTACAACCCCAACAGCAACATTACCAAAACCAACAGAGCCTACAAAACCAACTGATAAGCCTACAGATAACCAAGGAAATCAGGGTGGTACTGGTAATGTTCCTCAAGATACTACAACTCCTTCACAAGGAAAGGATGTTCTATTGACAGGTGATACAAGAAATATTGTTCCAATGCTTGTAATACTTGTTGTTAGTGGATTGATTTGGATTACCTTGTTGTTGAGTAAAAAAAGTAAAAATAAAACATAATAAAAAAAGCAAACAATCCTTTTTGAATTGACCTCCGATTATTAGATTTTTTTAATCTGAATATTGGAGGTCAATTTGTTTTGAGGTTTTTATAATAATTAACTAAAAATAAAGCAAAATAATTGTATTACTTTGAGAAAATCGTGCTTGAAATTTTTAAGCTTTTGTGCTAAAATATTTAGTAATAAAGTAAATATGAAAATAAAGGAGTGGGAAATCATACAACCAATTGCTTTGCAGTTGATTGTATAATAAAAACCCACTCTTTTTGTTTGCAATCAGTTATAATATAAATTGGTTGCAAAATGAAAGGAAGTGCAAAATTATGGCAGGCAAAAATACAGTAACAGCTGTATGGGAAATTGTAGAGCCTTATGTAAAAGAACTTAACCTACAGCTATGGGATGTTCGTTTTGTAAAAGAAGGTGCTTGCTGGTATCTTAGAATTTTTATTGATAGTGAAAATGGTATCACTATTGAGGATTGCGAAAATGTTAGCAGAGCGATTGACGAGCCACTTGATATCGCCGATCCAATAAGTGAAAGCTATTGTCTTGAGGTATCTTCACCAGGTGTAGAAAGAGAGCTTACACGTCCTGAGCATTTTGAGCAGTTTATGGGTGCCGATGTTATGGTTAAAATGATAAGACCACTTGAGGGTGTAGGTAAGGAATTTAACGGAGTTCTTGAAAATGCAGATAAAACAACCTGTACCATTAAAACAGATAAAGGTGAGGTTACCTTTAACAAAAAGGACAGCGTTTGGGTAAAGCTTGACGACTTTAGTATGTAAGCATATTGATTATTATATTAATTTTCAAATAAGAAAGGTGATTAACAAAATGGATAATTCAGAGCTTTTTAAAGCTATTGCTCAGCTTGAAGAGGATAAGGGAGTACCTGCTGATTATATGTTCTCTCAGATTCAAAAGGCTATAGAAGTAGCAGCAGGCAAAAATTATGGTAATGATGATGTTAAATTTATTGTAGATAAAGAAAAGGGAATTTTTGAGGCTTATCTTCAAAAAGAGGTTGTTGAAGAGGTATTCGACAATAATATCGAAATCTCAGTAGAAAAAGCAAGAGAGATTAATCCAAATGCTGTAATCGGTGATTATGTAGGTGTTCAAATGGACACAATGACATTAGGTAGAATCGGTGTAAACGCTGCAAGAAATGTAATTAAGCAGGGTATTAACGAGGGCGAAAAGGGTCAGATTATGCTTGAATTCCAAAGCAAAATCGGTGAATTAGTTACTGCAAATGTAGAAAGAATAGACCCACGCACAGGTAACGCAACAGTAAGAATAGGTAAATCAAGTGCAGTGCTACTTGCAAACGAGCAGGTTACAGGCGAAGAGCTTGTAGAGGGTCAGCTAGTTAAGGTTTATATTTCAGATGTTCAAAAGAGAGAAAAGGGTGGCCCTAGAGTTCTTATTTCAAGAACACACCCTGAGTTTGTAAAAAGACTATTTGAAACAGAGGTTCCTGAAATTTACGATGGTATTGTTGAAATTAAGTCAGTATCAAGAGAAGCAGGCTCAAGAACAAAAATCGCTGTATATAGTAAGGATAAGCAGGTTGATGCTATCGGTGCTTGTATCGGTACAAGAGGTGCAAGAGTAGGCACAATAGTTGAAGAGCTTAACGGCGAGAAAATTGACATAATAGAATACAACGAGGATCCAAAGAAGTTTATTGCAGCTGCTTTGTCACCTTCAAGCGTTGTAAAGGTTCAGGTTTCAGCAGACGGTTCAAAGGTTTGCAGAGTAACTGTACCAGACAGCCAGCTTTCACTTGCTATTGGTAACAAGGGTCAGAATGCACGTCTTGCTGCTAAGCTTACAGGCTGGAAGATTGATATTCGTCCTGAAAGTGGTTTCTTTGGTGAAGAAGATGATGATTTTGTACCAGCTGATGACGATGCAGAGATTGTTCCAGCAATAGAAGAGGTTGAGGATATTGCAGAAGAGCCAGAAGAAATCGAAGAAGTAGTTACAGAGAACGAAGAGGTTGTTGAAGAAACAATCGAAATGGATTTCGAGAGTGCAATAGATGATATCCTAGGTGAAGAATCAGACGAAGATTTCTAATAATATTATAAAATAAAGAGCTTTTGCACTAATCTTTGAAAGGTAGTGGTAATATGAAGCAAAAGAAAATACCTCTTAGAAAATGCACAGGCTGTAATGAAATGAAGCCTAAAAAAGAGCTTATCAGAATAGTTAGGTCACCGGAGGTCAAGAATGAAAACGGAGAGGTTATAGCACCTCCTGAAATTTCTCTTGACACTACAGGAAAAAAGTCCGGCAGGGGTGCATACGTGTGCAATAATTTGGAATGTTTGCAAAAGGCACAAAAAGCACGCAGATTAGAAAGAGCATTTTCCTGTAAAATACCTGAAGAGGTATATATTCAACTGGAAGAAGGAATGAAAAGCCTTGAACAATGATAAACTATTATCCTTTTTGGGATTATGCAGACGAGCAGGAAAAATGACAATAGGTAACGATGCCGCTGTTGATGCTATTATAAATGGTGAATCACAATTAATATTGCTTGTAAACGATATTTCAGCCAGAACAGAAAGAGCTGTTACAGAGGTTGCTAACTCAAGCAATATAAAAATAGTTAAGCTTACCCATAATAAAGAAGAGGTAAGCAATTCACTAGGCAAGCTTACAGCAGTAATGTCTATAAATGATGTGGGATTTGCAAAAAAAATAATTCAGCTAACAGCAAACGATTAAGGAGGAAAGTTGCTTATGATGGTAAAATATAAATTGAGAGAAGTAGCTAGCGACTTGGGTGTAAAGAATAAAGATGTAATAGATGTTCTTAGTAAATATGTTGGTGGAGAACCAAAGAAGCAGACTTCTGTACTTACAGAGGAAGAATTGAACATAGTATTTGAGTATTTCACACAGAAAAATAATCTTGATAATCTTGACAGCTATTATACTGCTGATGATAAAAAATCAGAGCAGGAAGAAAAGCCAAATAAAGAGGATAAGCCAGTTAAGAAAAACACTCAGGATAAGCCAAAGCAGGCTGAGAAAAAGCCACAGCCAAAGGCTGATAATAACCAGAAGAAGGATCGCAAGCCTTCAAATGAGAAAAAGCCACAGCCAAAAGCAGAAACAAAAGAAAATAACAATCAGTCAGATGATAATAATGTTCAGTTTAAGAACAGAAAAGAAAGAAAAATCGTTGATACTCGTCAAGTAGTTGTTGACGTAGAAAGATACAACGAGAAGTACGACAGACTTGCAAGCGAGAAAATCAAGAGCGAAAACCAGACTGCACATAAGCAGAAGATAAACCAGCGTTCACAGCAGAGAGGCAAGCAAAAGAGAGGTAAAAGAGAGACTGAGCAGGAGCGTCTAAACAGAATCGCTATGGAGCGTAAAAAGAAGCCAATCACAGTTTCTATTCCTGACGAAATCACAGTAAGTGAGCTTGCACTACGTCTTAAAGCTACAGCTGCTGAGGTTATCAAAAAGCTGTTTATGCTTGGAGTAATGGCAACAGTAAACGATACAATCGACTTCGATACAGCTTCACTTGTTGCAATGGAATTCCACGCAAAGGTTGAAAAAGAGGTTGTAGTAACAATCGAAGAAAGAATTATCGACGACAGCGAGGACGATGACAGCAATCTTGTTGAGCGTGCTCCAGTAGTTGTTGTAATGGGTCACGTTGACCACGGTAAAACCTCACTTCTTGACTCAATTCGTCATGCAAATGTTACAAAGGGCGAAGCAGGTGGTATTACACAGCATATCGGTGCTTATCGTGTAAGTGTAGGCGACAGAGAGATCACTTTCCTAGATACACCTGGTCATGAGGCTTTCACAACAATGCGTGCAAGAGGTGCAATGGCTACTGATATAGCTATTCTTGTAGTTGCAGCTGATGACGGTATTATGCCACAAACAGTAGAGGCTATTAACCACGCAAAGGCAGCAGGTGTATCAATTATTGTAGCAATCAATAAAATGGATAAACCTACAGCAAACCCAGATCAGGTAAAGCAACAGCTTACAGAACATAACATTGTACCTGAAGAATGGGGTGGAGATGTACCTTGTATTCCTGTATCTGCAAAAACTAAAGAGGGTCTTGATGACTTACTTGAAATGGTTATCCTTACAGCAGATATTATGGAGCTTAAAGCTAACCCAGACAGAAGTGCAAAGGGTGTAGTTATCGAGGCTAGACTAGACAAGGGTAGAGGTCCTATTGCTACAATGCTTGTACAAAATGGTACACTAAATACTGGTGATATTATAGTTGCTGGTACAACAG
>JAXJQK010000275.1:0-2822 GCA_036311185.1 Acutalibacteraceae bacterium
TAAACAGGTAATAACTGTTTAGAAGTAACCTTTGTTAATGGATACAAACGTGTACCTGAACCACCGGCTAAAATAATACCTTTCATAATAACACACCTTTCATATCTTATGTCTGTTACACAGACAATAATAAATCAACAACCTTCTTTTTTAAATACCACAATAATTGTTTTAAAGAACAATTTAAAATCTAGCAATAGACTTCTTTCCAAAATATATTTTCTGTCAAGCTCCATCCACTCGCTAAATGTTGTTGAATTTCTGTTTGGCATTATCTGCCAATAGCAAGTTAAACCTGGAGTAACCTTAAGTCTGAACTTATCTCTTTCAGAATATTCTGCAACCTCACCTGGAAGTGCAGGTCTTGGTCCTACAAAAGACATATCTCCGATTAATATATTAACAAGCTGAGGAAATTCATCAATACTGGTAGCTCTTAAAAACTTTCCTACACGTGTTATTCTAGGGTCATCCTTAATTTTAAAAACAGGACCATCCATTTCATTCTCTTGCTGTAAATTCTTTAATTTTTCTTCAGCATCAACACACATTGTTCTAAATTTATAAATTCTAAACTCTTTACCATCTTTTCCACAACGAATCTGAGAAAAAATAGGCTGTCCTTTCTTATCATCTAATAATATCAATATAATAATTATAAGAAAAACAGGACTAAGCACAATTAAAAATAATGCAGAAATTATAATATCTACAACTCTTTTAATAAATGCATACACAGGTTTTTCAGTAAAATTATCCTCAGGCGTATCTACATTTGAAGCACTCTGTTGTTTTTCTGTATACTGTAACATATAAAATCTCCTATATTCATTTTTTATTTATAAAGCCTACTTCCAAAAACCAAACATTTTTTTAGGTTTTTGAATTGAGGATAAATCAACATTTTTATTGTTAAAAATATCGTTACAATTCTTTTTTATCCATTGAGAATAATCATTTCCAAGTTTTCTAGCGATTTGATTTAACGCTTCTTCTGTATTAGGTGAACGATGCTCTACAGAGTGACAGTCACTACAAATTATTTGAGCTAACCCCCACTTTAAATATTTCATAGAGATAGCAGAAATATTGCCTCCACCTATAATAGATTTTGCATTAATCTGTGCTAAACATCCGTCTATAATCAGCTCGTAAAGCAAAAGAGGATTTTCAGCAAAATATTTATAACGTTCTATATGTGCAAGTATAGGTATATAACCACAACTCAGTATATTTTGCAAAACATTACTAAGTTCATATGGCATTGAAGAAACAGGAAGTTCTATAAGTATATAATCAGTATCTTCAATACACAAAGGAGCAAGCTCTGCATTATATAGCTTAGGCGAGTAATATACCTCTGCACCTGTTTTTACTGTAATACCAATTTCAGAAAATTCATCTGCTGACTTCAAAAGCTCTAAGCTATCGTTGCGTAAACTACAAAACTCATCAATCGATGTTGTTTCTATATTAAAATGTGAAGTTAATGCAACTGACCTTACCCCCTGAGCCTTTTCAAGCTTTAAAAGTTCAATAGAATCCTGTAATATTTTTGCTCCGTCATCTATCCCAGGCAAAATATGACAGTGTAAATCAACCATTATTCAGCATCCTCATCGATATAATAACTATTTGAGTAATAATCTGAATATGTTAACGTTTCTTTATCTTTGTAGCTTGTAAGAATTACTCCTAGTAATTTTACACCAGCATTTTCAAGATTACTTTTTGCTTTTGCAGTAACCTTCTTTTCGGTATAATTATGCTTTACAATCAGGAATGTAGCATCCATATATTTTCCCAGTACAGCAGCGTCACTTATTACATAAGCTGGTGGTGTATCATATATTACATAATCATACTGTTCTTCAAGCTCACTTATCAGTTCTTTCATTTTAGTACTTTCAAGTAACTCTGTAGGATTTGGTGGTACCATACCAGCAAGTAGAATCGACATACTTGTATTGTTAACTCTGCTGATAGCTGCTTCAAGCTCAACCTCTTTTTTTAATACGTGTGTTAAACCTACAGCATTTCTCTTTGAATTTACAAATCTATGTAAGCTTGGTTTTCTTAAATCGCATTCTACCAAACAAACACTTTTACCAGCTTCTGCTAACGCTAAAGCCAAATTAACACAACAATTTGTTTTTCCTTCGTTAGCAATTGAAGATGTTATCATAATATTTTTACATTTTTGAGCCACTGTAATAAACTCTATACTGGAAGCAAGCATTTTATATGCCGCAACATAATTCTTAGGTGCTCTTTTATGTAATATACTATATAGCTCTTTTAATACGGGTTTTTTATTATGCTTTCCAGTACTCATTTGCTAAACTCCTTCCCTTCTACAACAGGAATACAACCTATAACAGGTAAATTAAGCACTGCAGTTATATCTGCTTCTGACTTAAATTTCTTATTAAAGAATTCTTTAATAATTATTACTGCCATTACTAAAACAAAACCTACCAAAGCTGCTAATGCAGCATTTTTTGTTGCACTAGGAGCAACAGGGTTACCATTATTTGCAATTGAAGCTTTGCTTATCTCTTTAACAGAACTATCTTTATCTGACCCATTTCCAACTATATCAGAAATTACAGGCTTAGACACTTTTACAACTTCTCCAACTACCTTTTTACACATAGAAGCATCATTACCTGTCATAGAAATCTCTATAACCTGCGTTGAATTAACAGGAGAAACAGTTATTGAATTTTTTAGATGTTCATAGGTCATATCAAGCTTAAGATTTTTTATAACCTTGTTAATTACAGTATCAGACTTAATGATTATAGAATAAACATCTGCAA
>JAXJQK010000276.1:0-24734 GCA_036311185.1 Acutalibacteraceae bacterium
ACATATACATACCATAATAACTATTGATATAACAGCAAGAGGTAATACAGCGATAATTAAACCGAGTAAATCAGATAGCCAAGTTAGTATGCTAGATACTACTCCACCACCAGACGGTGATGTAACAGGCTGTAATAAATCAATAGCCGGAGCTACACCCATTATCTGTGAAGCAAGACTTCGTATTATGTTATATATACCTCTACATATCTCTACAGATACATCTACCCATATTTTAGCAAGCAATAGCTGTCCTAGTACCTTAAACCATCCTCGTTCTGTACTCAACTCAAATGCAACTGCTTCGTTTGTAAATCCTATACCAAAGCATATAACAGCTACACCATAGCCAAAAGCCTTAGTGACAACAACTGCACTATCGACAAAGGTGTCAAAGGAAGTTCCTATATCGTGACCACTAAAGCTAATGCTAGTACCACCAGTAGGACTTGCAGCACCCATTATATTAGTACCTAAATCTTGCCACATCAGATTTAAGCCATCACCAATTACATTGATAGCGTCTACAAATATACTATCACTATTACTAACTGTATCAGACATAGTATTACTTGAAGCAAGCAATCCGTTATAAAGGTCATCCATACTTGCAACGCTGTCACGATGTTCCTGAATTTTGTTAGCAGCATTTTGCCACTTTGCTTCTGTTCTCTCTAGTGTATCTGTGTTTATACCTATCAATGCATTAGCAGCATTATCTAAGACCATTTGTATTGAGGTATGATATGTATTTAACAGCTCAAGACAATAATTAGCGTCATCATCACTCATTTTACTGATATTGGCACACACCAAATCTAAATTTCTGTCATACTTGTTTTTTAGCATAATCATCTCACTATATAGACTTGATTGATAAATGGTAATACCTGTTCCTGTTAGAGAAAAATTTGTCCATCGTGGTAAAGGTAAATCGGCAGGAGATATATGAGCCGAAACACAATATGTGCTAAACGGATTGTGAAGTTGGTAACTAACTGGATTTACTGTAACAGTAGCAGAAACAGAAATACAACTAAACGAAATAACAAGAATAGTTACTAATAAGGAACAAAACAGCTTTTTAAGTTTTCGTTTCATTTTGATATACTCACCTCCAGCAAAAGCCAAAGAACAGAGTAGGACTGTTCTTTGGCTTTATAAAATAGTTAAAATATTAATGTTCTAATAACTGGTAATGCTGCAATACACGCAACACCAATTACGCACGTCATAATACCACTATTTCTTAGTCTTTCATCTTGGTTTGAAGAGCCTTGTGCAATATGAAGAAGACCAGGAAGAAGAGTACACGCTGCTATTGCTATACCTAAAATCCAAAAGATAACGTCTACCACTGTACTCACAGAAGTAGTATCTACACCAGCAGGTGCTGCAGCAACACTAATAGTGGATGTAGCTACTAGCATAGCAACTAATGATGATGTGATTACAGCCTTGCGATATGTAGCAAGTTTGCTTGTTTTGTTTGTCTTGATTGTTTTTACATTGTTGTTCATAATTTTTTCCTCTGCTTTCTTTTAATAAAATTGATATAAAAAACAGCCATCAATTAATGACGGCTGTTTACTTGTGAAGTATTTTGCAATTGCTTTTGTAATAATTTATTAAATGCAACCTTTGATACCTCAACAATAACTCCTACTGTACTCGGTGACTTAGCTAGTGAAGCTACTGTATTAACAATCTCATTTATATTGTTTGTAGCAACAGGCTTTACACCAAAGTTTTTAGTAGGGTGCTGTGAAAGATATTTTAATGTTTTCTCTGTTGGAGTAACAACTCTGTTTTTATCTATATTTACAAAGTCTGTTTTCTCTAATTTCTCAAAATACGAAGTAACCTTATCAACAGCTATTACATTTTCAGACACATTTAGTTGGTTAAGGTCAAAGCTATTAGTGTATCTAAAAATATCTACATCTTGAGCTTCTCCTTTGAACTCAAACATAGCTCTGTGTTCATTGCTAGTTAAATTATATTTTTGGTCTTTCTCAAACTGATTTATAAACGCTGGAGAGTTAATATGTTCCTTGCCTTTATTAGTAAGTAAATACTTGCCATTTGCACAGGTAAGATAACCGTCTGATACAGCGTCCTCAAAGCTCTCTATGACATTTCTTCTAAGTATGTTATCTTCAATAGCTTCTAGCGATATTCTGTCTATACCATCTTTTGCAGTTGATACAAACGCAATATCGGTATGCAAACCAGTGTAATTCACCGATATACTTTCAGGTGCATTAGAAGTATTCATATTAGCACCTGCAGACTCTAGTCTACAATGTGGACATCTGAAGAAACTAATCATTCTTTTAATATTTTCCACAGAAGAAACAATAGAGCTTATTTTCGCCATAGTTTTAATAGGGTCATATATATCTACTATATCATCTTCTTTGCTCATTTTAGTTCACCTCCTTCATCGGGCATATCATACTGAGTTAATATTCTCTCAAGAGCTGGGTTTACATTCTCTTGAATATCAAACTCATCAGATAATTCTTCATCATCTAACATATCATACAATGATATATCCTCGGTTTCTTCCTCAAATTCAGCGTCCACTCGTTCTTCTTCCTGTTGGTCAGAGAGTGGTAACTGTATTTGATTTTCAAACTCTGCGTTAAATCGTTCTGCTAGTTCAGCTTGCTTTGCTTCATATTCAGCTTGTTGAGCTTCGGCTAATGCTTGATTTTCAATCTCTAATTCTTTTCTTTTTTCATCAAGCAACAAACGATGTTGTTCTTTCTTTTTAGAATATACATTACCGTAAATTTCTCGAATATCGGTATTGTTTTTCTTGTATGGAGTGTTTGGTGGTCCTCCAACCTTATCCATCATCGGGTGACTTAAAGTATCAAACTTTGCAAGAAAGAAAGGTCTTTCGTATCCTACCCAAATTATGCAGGACTCTTCATCTGTATCATCCTTAGATTTAATGGCTTCTTTTATCTCATCAGGATTTAACAAGGCTCTGGTAGCCGTGCTTTCAGTATCAGAGCCACCTCCTTGACCAGCACGGTTATAAGACCTACTGTCTGTTTGTACGGATATATTACCTAGCTTTTTACTGTAGGCTTCAAGGGTACTATCTTCGGTAGTTCCTAAGAATGTTGTTATAGAGCAGTTTGCAATTATTCCCTCATAGGTGTCTTTGTAAAGAGCCTTTAGCTGTGAGAGGTCTTGCAGTACAACACAAACTCTTATGTTATAGCTACGCACAACAGCTAGGATTTTTTCAAAGTCAGGTATTTTACCGATGTTAGCGAACTCATCAAGCTCAAAGGAAACAAGCTGTTTCCATCTGCCATCATACTTTTCGTCTGCAACTCTGAACAACCTTTGAAACAATTGAGAATAGAAAATGTTAGCAACAGCCTTGTATGGATTGCTTGGTACAGGTAATATCAAGAAAATAGCAGTTTTTTCAACTCCTACATTATCAAAGTCCATCTCATCTTTTGCTGTAAGCAAATCTACATCTTCTACTGCCCACAAACGCAAACGAGTGGAAAGTGTTCTCTGAATACTACCCATAGTTTCGTGTGGTGTTCCTTGCAAACCTGACCAAGTTATAGTAGCCACATCATAAGGGTGTATAGTAGCGTGCTTACTCATACATCTACTGAGTTCACCGTTAGGGTCTATCCTACCATTACTGTCATACTGAATTGAATTAATTAATCGAATTACTCTACCGAAGCTTTTAACCTCATTTTCTGCTTTAAAAAGATATATAGAAACAGCCGTAAGCAATTCAAGAGCAGTTCCTACCCAAAAGTCCTCTTTTTCATCTTCGCCAGCTGAAGCAGCCATAAACAGAGAACATACTTCAAGTACATCTTGTTCAGAATTCATATACGCAAAAGGGTTGTAAGTATCTGATAGGGTAATGTTAATCAGATTCAATACCTTTATTTTATATCCGTTTTCTTTAAGCATTTTATAGCAGTTACGGTATAACTCACCTTTAGGGTCAGTCACAATGTAGCTACCCCACATTTGCATAATATCAGGCTGTACCTTACAAAAGGATTTACCAGCACCTGAGCCAGCTACAACAACCTCATTAAGATTAGAGATAACCTTTCGTTTACCAACCTTACCACTTATGGGAACATAAAAGTCCTTAGCACAAGGGATACCTGTTTTATCCTTTTTAAAGCGTTTGATTTCTGCAGGAGTTGCAAATCTCGCAGAACCGTGTTCCATTCCCTTATATGAATTTTGATTTGATGATGTAAGCATAACATAGCTCAAACCAATAACAACAAAGTGTACATACCATAGCTTTGTTATCTGCATTTTAAATGCAGTAACAAGCAAGTCACTGGAAAATTCTATTGACTTACCAACATATTCAAAAGAACCCACTAATGCCTCTGTACTGAAATCTCCAGCTACTCCGTTATCAATACAGTACAGATTGTAGCAATAGGTTATGTATGTTACCAATAAAAGCTCCAGCAGAAAAAGAACTATATAGAATATTATCATCGGTAATTTGCTTTGATTTTTACGCAAAATATTCTGTGCCATAGTCACCTCCGAATTAGCGTTTTTGAGTAGCTATGTTATTTAGGGTTTGATTAACTATATTTGAGTCGTTTTTATCGTAACGAATAATAAAGCTACCATCTTCAAAACTAGCACAATCAAACTTTACGCTAGACTCAGTGGATAGCTTTTCTATTTGTGATTCTGTTACTTCTTTATACTCATATTGGATATTTTTGTTATCGTTAGCAATATAGGTATCTACTGCTAACTTGTTGATAGTTGCATACACATCTTTTGAAACAGGAGAAATAATTGAATATGATTTATTGGTTTTTTTACTGTATGAGCTTGGCAATGATAGAAAAGGTTCTCCTTGCTTATTAATGACAACACTAACATTTTTAACAGCAAACTCACCATCAATAACCATTGTTCCTCTTGATACTACATTAGACTTGTTTGAACCATCTTGCTTCTGATTAATCAACTGCATATCAATATTTTTTGAACAAGGTATAATGCTGTTTTCAACAGCCTGTTGTGGATTGTTGAAAGCCTGTATGATAGTGTTGTTAAGCTCTTGTCTGCCTTCACTGGTCATAGGAAAGGCTACATCCTGATAATTGCCTGTTTTAGCATTTTTCATCTGTGGCATTTGGATATAGGGCTTGTTATCCTTTGATAAACGAATAGTAATATCGTTAACTAACACCGTACCATTTACCACACAGCTTGCCTTACCTATAATATTTGTGTTTTCAATACTGTTATGAATTGTCTTAATGTTATTAATTACCATATCTGTAATCTCCTTTATCTTCTAGTTTTAAGTTAAGAAAAGCACTACCATTTTGTTTTGGCAGTGCTTTTCTTACTGGTTTTATCTTTTTACTGTGTTTTCTAGTGGCTTATCCAACGTCTGCTGAACCTTATTGCTGTCTGCTTTGTCATATTTAATAATACAGCAGTTTGGGTGCTTTGGGTCTTTCACAGAAGCAAACTCTATCTTTGATTCTTTTAGTTTTCTAATCTCTGCTTCAGTAACAGCTTCTCGATATTCAACTGGTGAAGGCTCCGGTAGAACTATTTCTTGCTCTAAAGAGTTTTGTTGCTCTTTAGACTGCAATAATTCTTCGCCAATAACCTCACTACATACTTCAACTACTGTTTCAGCTTGGTTCTTTACAAACTCATCAGGGTTTTCGGTAACAGCATTAACAATGCCATCACAGCTTTTTTCAATCACTTCATCAACCTTGTTTTTTGAAGCATTCTGAATAGCAATGATTTTTTCTGTAATAGCACCTAAATCAGTTAGCTTATGTTCCAAAGCTCCTTTTGTTTCGATTAGCTTTTCTTTTCTCTTGTTTAGCTTTAGTCGCTCTGAAGCTGAGTGTGTTTTCTCATAAGCAGTAGTTGCTTGAGTTATCTTATCTTCTACATCTGCGAGCTTGCTTGTTGTTTTCTTCAAAGCTATGCTATTAAACTCTCTAAAGCCTTCAATAAAAACTTCTTTCTTTTCTGTTGAAGATTTTAGTTCTTGTAAAAAGGTATCAACCTTTTTGCAATTTTCAAGCCTTTGGGTATGCTTATCAATCTTTTTATTATTACTAGCTATTTTGTTATTTCTTTTCTCTATTTTATTTTTTAGAGAAACCATTCTGTCTTTTTCTCTTTCAGCGATGGCTTCTAGCAACTTGAAAACAGGTGTAGGAATAGCTTTAGTAATTGTTGGGTCTTTTATCTGCTCGAATAAATCAATCAGATTTTGAGCTTTGTCAATCTTTGTCTGAGCGTTCTGATTCTTAGTATTAAGATTTGTGTTTTTATCTGCTAGTTTTGCTAACTTCAGATTTGTCTTATCATATATGACAGCAAACAATGGCAGATTTAAAGAAGTATCTTCTTGTTTAATGTTTTTTTTTGTTGTTTCGTCAATAACTTGCATTGTTATATCTCCTTTATCTTCTAGTTTTTAGCAAGAAAAGCACTACCGTAGTGTTGGTAGTGCTTTTGATTGTTAGATTATATTTTCAAGCTGTTTGAGGTGCTTGGCTTCAGAGCGTTTTCTACCTTGTCAGATTCCACCTTTTCAAATCTGATAATAAAATCACCGTTACCACTTCTGTCAGGAACAAAATCTAACTCTACATCAGTATCTTTCAGTAACTCAAGCTCGGCTTTGGTAATGGTTCTGTACTCAGAGTTGCCCTTTGCATTTAGCATACGGTTAACCTCTTCAAGTCTGTCATTAACATTCTTTAGCTCTGCTTCGTGTTCAAAAGGCTTTTCAACTTCTTTTTTCACCTTTTCCATCTGACGATTATAGTCCTCAAGACTTAATACTGCTTTGTATTTACGGTCAGAAATAGCACTTAGCTTATTATTAAGCCTTGTGATGTTACCATATATATCATCTGACATTTCAACGCTGTAGCTAAGGTAGCCTTTAAGGTACGCATAAGGTTGATTATCTCTCCTTGCCACAGAAAGAGTAAATCCTCTGTATTCACCCACAGTAAACTCATCTGTCTTTACATGATGAGGTAAAGTGTCAAGCAGTTTAATCAAATACATACCAGCAGTTTTCTTGTCTGTATAGGTAGTACCATTAAGCACCATTTTAAACTCGTCATTATTGATAGAGTGTTCGTCCACGGTAGCCATATCAAGAGTTAAATCGTTGATAAAGCGTTCCTTGATAGCAACCTCTTTAGGTATGTTTAATATCATATCTTCTAGCTTGTATTTATTGCTTAAATAATCAGCCTTCAATACCTTTAGATTGGTTTGCTTAATATCCAAATCCATCTTTTCTTTAATCAGAGGATTACCGGTAGCAAGCATTTTGATTTCAGCGTATGAAAGAGCTGACTGGTCTACATCTTCAGCTTCTCTTACTGGTGTTTTTGAACTCATTATCTGAGAGATGAATTTCTGCTTATTCTCAATTAATTGGTATGAATATGCGTCGAATGTATCCTCAGTAACATATCTGAACACATAGATTTCTTCATTCTCATTGCCTTGTCTTAGTATGCGACCGAGGCGTTGCTCAAGGTCGCTTGGTCGCCACGGACAATCTAAATCGTGCAAAGCAACTAGCTTATCCTGAATGTTAGTACCAGCACCCATTTTTTCAGTTGAGCCGAGCAGAACTCTGATTTTACCTTGTCTTACATCGCTGAACAATGTAGCCTTTTTTGCGTCGGTATTGTAGTTATGAATAAATGCGATTTCTTTAGATGGAATACCCTTGCTGATGAGCTTCTCTTTAATATCATCATAAACATTAAAGCCGTCAGTAGTAGGTGTTGATAAATCGCAGAAAAGAAGCTGAGTGCTACGCTGTTCTGCTGTGTCTTGCCATATCTCAAATACATTATTAACACACATATTAATCTTGCTGTTCTCAAAATCAGGCAATTCAGGGTTAACTATACGCTGGTCTACTGCAAGCTTTCTGCCATCAGTGGTAATTTTTAGCATATTATCTTCTCGTGGGTCAACTGAACCTGAGCGTACTCGGTCTGCACGATTACCACACTCATCAACAAATTCACGCTGGTCTGTACTTGGTTTTGCTACAACCGTTTTATATTCTGCTTTAGGAACTGGTAGGTTCAGCATATCGGCTGTTTGTATATCTGCACATTCTCTGAAGATGTTCATTAGCTCAGGTAGGTTAAAGAACTTTGCAAACCTTGTCTTTTCTCTATACTTCTTACCTTCAGGAGCAAGCTCACTTGCTGTAACGGTAGCACCAAAGCTAGAAGCCCAGCTATCAAAGTGAGCAAATCCAAGTTTCTTTAGGGTATCAAACTGCAAATATCTTTGCATAGTATATAGCTCTGACATAGAGTTTGAAACAGGTGTACCAGTAGCAAACACAATACCCTTACCACCAGTGATTTCATCAATATATCTACACTTCATCAGCAAGTCGGCTGACTTATCAGCAGAAGATGAGGTTATGCCAGCTACATTAGTCATCTTAGTACGAATATACAAATTCTTGAACTTGTGTGCTTCATCAACAAAGATACGGTCAACACCAAGCTGTTCAAAGGTAACTACATCGTCCTTTGCTTTATCCTCGTACAACTCTTTCATTTTGTTCTCTAGCTTTTTCTTTTCGCCCTCTAACTGTTTTATAGTGAAGTTTTCACCGTTCTGAGCCTTTGCTTCAGCAATAGCGTTAACAATATCATTTATTTCTTCTTGCATAAAGGCTTCTTGTCTTTCTAAGCTAACAGGGATTTTTTCAAACTGAGAATGTCCGATAATTACAGCGTCGTATTCTCCTGTGGCAATTCTTGAGCAGAACTCTTTACGCTTATGTGTGCTAAAATCGTTCTTAGTAGCAACAAGAATGTTTGCTGATGGGTAAAGGTTCAAGAAGTCAGAACCCATTTGCTCGGTTAAATGGTTTGGTACAACAAACAGAGATTTATTGCACAAGCCAAGTCTTTTTGCTTCCATTGCACTTGCAATTATCTCAAAGGTCTTGCCAGCACCTACTACGTGTGCAAGTAAGGTGTTACCACCATACAGAGTACGAGCTATTGCATTAACCTGATGTGGTCGCAGGGTTATTTCAGGGTTCATACCCGGAAATGTCAGATGTGAGCCATTATATGTACGGTTACGAATTGAATTGTAGGTATCGTTGTATTTACGCAACAAATCATTTCTTCTCTGAGGGTCAGCAAAAATCCATTCTTCAAACTTTTCTTGAATTTTTTCTTGCTTCTTCCTTGCAACAGTTGTTTTTTGAGGGTTAAACACCTTTACTTCTTGACCTTCTATAATTTTTACATCGTATACCTTAGGTGTTTTCAAATTAAGAGCAAGCTCCAGTAGCTGATAAGCGTTATAGTCCTTAGTTCCGTATGTGTTTCTTGCCAAAAAGCCAGTATCAGAGCTTTTACTGGTTATATTCCACTTACTGGTGTACTCACTGTAGGTTACATTTATTTTATAGGTGTGGTATCCTGGTTGGAATACCTCGTCAATAAACTGCTTGATGTATTTAGTATCAACCCAAGTTGCACCTAAACGAATTTTGACCTCTGCTGCAGATAAGTCCTTTGGCTGTACATTTTCAAGAGCAACAACATTACCTTTGTATTTGCTGTCATTTTCGGCAACGCTTTTTGCTATGAATAGCTTTGTACGAACATCACCTGACAAATACTCATCTGCTGTCTGATACTCGTCCTTGCCCGGTACTGGATAAATAATGTCTGTTAAGTCAGCTATTACCTTTTCCTGTTCAAAGCCTGTTAGCTTAGCCATATATTCTATATCAACCTTACCACGCTCGTTAAGACTTACAGCCAGTGCTTCAATAGATGTTTCAGCGTATGTTACTGGAATGTATGGTTTAATGGTTCTCTTATAGAATATATCAGATTTACGCTTCAGCTTTCCGTCCTCGTCTAACAGCTCAAGAGATGTAAGCAGTGGGAAAGAGCTGTCTTGATTAAATGCCAGCTTATTACCTCTACTGTTAATTAAGCCATACTTTTTAGTGAATTTTTCATATTCATTGTTAAGCTCATCACGCTTAGCAGAAATATCACTATCAGGATAATCATTAGATTGATAATCAATCAAATCTCTGACAATATCCCTTAGCTTTATCAATCCTCTTACTCGTTCTTCAGGTAAGCCTGTTATACTTTGCTTTTCCATTATGCTGTTCTTACGGAAATATAAATCTCCGTCCACAATAGCATAGCTATAATTTTTAACAGTAGGGTCTGCTGGTATAGCTGTTACTTCGGTGCTTTCGATTACATCATCTGCATCTTGAGCCTTGTTATAAGTCACTATCTGACCTTGTATTTTAGCCACAGCAGCATTTAATTTTTCTTCAAGTGTGCCATCATCGTTAGACACGCAAGCCATTTCTAGCCCGTATGGGCCAGAAATTAATTTTATATCGCCCAATACCATATCAGGATTATCAACGAAATATTGATTTATTACAATACCATCCTCATTCTCTTTAAGGTATAGCCAATCAGGATTTTCAAGCGATAATGCTTCTTTTTTCTGTAGGAAAAGAATATCAGATGTAACCTCTGTTCCAGCAGCACCCTTGAATGTGTCATTAGGCAATCTTATTGCACCCAATAGAGTTGCTCGTTCTGCTATATATTTACGAACCTTGTTATCCTTTTTATCCAAAGTACCCTTTGAGGTAATAAAGGCTACAACACCACCGGGACGAACCTTGTCGAGAGTTTTTGCATAGAAGTAATCGTGAATCAGAAATTTGTGTTTGTTATATCTTTTATCGGATAGCTTAAAATCACCAAAAGGAACATTACCAACAGCCACATCAAAAAAGCTATCAGGTAACTGTTCCTTTTCATATCCACCAACAGAAATTTTGTTTTTCTGATAGAGTTGCTTTGCTATTCTACCCGATATACTGTCAAGCTCTACACCATACATTTTACTGTTCTGCATACTTTCAGGTAGCAGACCCATAAAGTTACCTGTACCACAGCTAGGCTCAAGGATATTACCATTTGTAAATCCAAGGTTATCAAGAGCCTTATACATAGCCTTTATAACCACTGGTGGAGTATAAAAGGCTGTTAAGGTGCTTGCACTAGCAGAAGCAAATTCATCATCTGTCAGGCACTCTCTAAGCTCATTGTATCGGCTGTGTGTTGGATTAAAGTATTTATCCAAGCCACCCCAACCAACATATTTTGATAATATCTCCTGTTCCTCGTGAGTAGCTAAACGGTTTTCGCTCTCAATAGCTTTTAGCAAACGAATAGCATTGATGTTGTTTTGGAAACGCTCAGGTTTAGTGCCTACACCAAGATTATCATCATTGATTATGTAGTTGATTTTGTCAGCAGTAGGGATATTCCTTGTGCTTTCCTTAACAGGAGGAATATACTCATAGCCTAATCTTATAAGACGCTCTTTCCAATTTTCTAAAAAGGCTTTTCTTGAGCAATGTGCGTTCTCATCTTGATTGATGATTCTGAAATAAAAATCACCGATAATTTCATCAATTCTCCATTCTTCGCCCTCTAAACGAATTATGTCACCTATTTGAAGCTCATCAACAGACTTAGTAGCTGTTGATGTTTTTTTCATAACAGACTCAACTTCCAATGCGTAGCGTACTAACTCAACCTTTTCAACTCTTGAAATAGGGAAGCCATTCACTCTTTCAAATTCAAGGTCACGAAGTGATACATCACCGAACATACTAATCTTTTCTACTCTGAAACGACTGTTGCCAAGTGTAAGCTCCTTACCTATAAGGTCTGCGTTATCCTGTTCAACTGATTGAGTGTTGCTTATTGGTTGTTCCTGAACCTCTGATGTATCAGACACATCTAATGCTTGTTGAGGTTCGTTCTCAATGTCTAGCTCCTGTTCCTTTTCCTTGAAAAACTCAGGGAAATCTGTGAAGCCAACACTGTCAACATAATAGGCTGTCTGAGTATCTTTGTTTCCAACAGTTATTACATCACTTACAGACAAAGAGTGTCCTCTGAAGCCTTCAGGTAAATCTGTATTAAACTTTTCAAAAATACGCTCTAATCTATAGTTTGCTGGTATATCTTTCAGCTCGTCCCAGTTGCCTTCATATATTAAATCGTAATCATCTTTGTTGAGCTTAACTCCTTGTTTTTGGTTTCTAGCACTATTTTGAAAGCGTATACCGTGGTAGTCAGGCGTGTCCTTTAACTGATAAATACGGTAATAGTTAGTATAGCCACTATTTATAGACTTCGGATTTTCAAGCACATCAACGGTCTGCTCTAATTTCTTTTTCTTGAAAAACTGTGGGAATTCTTGATAGTTCCATTTGTTAAGATAATAAGCTGATTGTTTATCTTTATTACCAAAAACTATTACATTACTTGTTGTAAGAGAAAAACCATTGATTTTTTCAGGGTTTCGATAGTATAGAACACCTATATAATTAAATTTCTCGTGCATATTTGCACCCTCTAATTTGTCCCAATCACCCTCGTATATCAAATCATAATCGTCTTGAGTTAGTTCAATTCCTAGTTTTTCACACTCAGCAATTGTCAGCTCGTCAGTATCACGATATTCACGATATTCTGAATTTGCCTTTAATTCATATAAACGGTAATAGTTAGTATAGCCATCACTATTAACTAGCTCGGTCTGAACTGTTTCGGTATCTTCTGTAGCTATATCATCATAAGCAGTAGGCTCATCGTCAGTATCTCTAGCAAAAGGGTCTGAAAAGTCTATATCATCAACTTGAGAAACCTCGTTATTCTGCATTAGTGCAATATCTATATTGGTGCTTACAGTATCATATATAGTTTCCTTTACAGTGATGATATTTTGAAACTCTGCGATAACTTCTCTAACTTCATCAACAGTAAGATTGTCGATAGCTTCTTGATTAACCAGTAAATCTATTGCAAGTTTATCAACAGCAACATTAACTTCTAGCTTGAAATTTTCAATGTCAGAATTTTTATATGCATTAATTACTGCCTTATTTTCAATCAGCTTATTACTAGCATAAGCAATAAACAAATCACGGTTGTGTGTTGACTTAGGCTTTCTTAAATGGTCATTGAAAATACTCTCCTTAAGCAAGCTCTCGAAATCTTCACGCTTCATTTCTTTATCTACTAATGGGAAATGTGCGTCCTGTAAGGAAACAAATCCATCGTTAGAAATAAGTGATATTTCATATTCACTAGAGCCTAAATAAACTTTATCTCCTACTGCATATTGATAAATATACTCTTGTTCTTCTGTTGGATGAACTTCATTTGCCTTTTCTTGGTGCAAACGCTCGGCTTCTTTCATTGCTTGTTCTTCAAGCCACTTAGGATAATATTCCTTTTCTTTTGGGTTTAAATATCTGTCCATACTGATAAGTTTATAAATGCGAGTAGCAACCTGTTTCCAATTAAGAAACACCTCTGGTCGGTTATCATCATAGCCTTTTGTTATACTAAGACCCTTAGCGTCGTGCCAAGTGCTATAGCCATCGTGTCCACCAGCGTGTGAGCCACCACCAACACCATATTCATTTTTCAGAAATTCAGCATTTTCCTTTGAGGATAAATTCTTTTCAAACTGCTCATAGATACGCATTTTACCCTGAGAAAAGCCACTGCCTCGACAGAGAGTATCATCAATAATCTGCTGAGAAACAGAAAAAGCAGAAGTTTGATTTTGTACATCAACTTCTGCTTCATTATCTGTGATATTAACTTGTGGGGTTGAGCTTAATCGTAAACTATCTCGGCTAGAACTATCTCCTCGGCTGATTGAATTATGTTGTTCATCAAGCCTACCCATTTCATCTGATTTTTCTCTTTCAGTTCCTCGGTTACTTCCAGTTCTTTCTTCTGTTGTTCGATTATTGTTTCTTTCCTGTTCTGTGCCATCACTTCTATGTTGTGTAGATACTCCGTTGTGTTCTCCAACAACATCAGCTGCGTATATCTGTCCGGATGTTCCTCCTGAAGATATTTCAAGTGCTTCGCTGCGTACACTCCCAGCTCCATTGGCTTCTCGTCGCTGGCTTCTACTACTGGTATCATCGCTCCATCCTCGTCCATTCGATACTTGTCGAATGTTATTGTTGGTTCGCCCTTGCTCATATCTGCGTTCGGATTGAATATTAATGCCATTTTCTTTTTCCTCCTTATCAACACTAACTGTGTTTTTATTATAATTGCTCCTTACTGTTTTTGCAATAAGCTTCAGCATAGTTCCTGATGATTTGCTTACATCAGTTGCAATTCTAATGAACTCTTTAGTGTCATTGATGTTTTCAAGATGTTTGAAATCAATAGCTTTAAAAAAACTTTTTGCATTATAACCACAACGGGTTAATACCTGATATGCTGCTGAGTTTATTATAAAGTTTTTGATAGTCAAATCACTTTCCGTAACGCTTGACTCTAAAGATGTAAGTATCGCAATAGGTAATGACTTTGTATCTGCTTTACTGTACGATTTTTGCAAAGTGTCAAGCACAATACTTTCATCAACGTCACCTAAAGACCAACGGGTAATTGTTGAACCTGAAGTTTGATGAACCTGTGAAATATCATAATAAATTTTTATTTCTGCTGCCTGTACTGCATTCTCATTAGAAAACTCACCATTAAAACCTTTAAATACTGTAATACCATTTTCACCGTAATTTACCTTGTAATGGTTAGACTTCCATAATTCCTTTTCCATTACAGCAGTTGCATTTGGAAATTGAGCAGTTATTAATATCTGTTCAATAAAATCTCTGCTGTAATGATTTGAGGAAGAACGCAAAAACTCTGTCCAGTTTGCAGAGCTTTTCTGTAAATACCCAAGCTGATATTTTCCAGCGTTTTTCAAATTCAATCTTAATTCTTCGTTGTTCATTTTAATGAAACACTTCCTTATCTTCTAGTTATATCGTTATTGTTTGTGTGTTCATCGTTATTGTTTATGTGTTCATTATTATTTGTGTATTCATTGTTATTGTTAATGTGTTCATTGTTTTCAGCTGCTAATATTTTAGCAACCTTTAATTTATCACTACTTAAAAAGACGATGTTATTTCTTCCGTCCTCCTTTCTGAAATAAGCAAACTTAACATCAGACTTTTCAAGATTGTGTAACTTAGTAGAGGATACAATTTTGTATTCCAATTTGTCACCAGTTTTTTCTGCAATAGCTTTAAGCTCAGAATTAATTCTGCGATTACGCTCAAAAGCTGTTTCAGTTTTAGGCTGTTGTGATTTTCTTTTTGCTCTTTCAGGATACAGTATCTCAATGATTCTGTTCTTATCTTGTGGAGCAAAAACTATATTGTATTTATCTTCTTTTTCAAAGTAAGCAAAGTTTATGAAATGGTCTTTTAATAGTTTGCGTTGTTCTTCTGTAACTACCAAATAACTGACTTTGCTGTTTTCATTTTTGAGCTTAGTATAAATCTTTCGATTTGAGAGTTGCTCATTCTGTTTTACGAAAAACATTTCATCTGAAAGCTCAAGAGCCTTTGCGAGTTTGGTTAAATCTTTCTCCTTTAAATAAACAGTAGCTATTCCATTATTAATATCAATAAAGGAACGATAGAAGAAAGATTGTGTAAGCAACCTCGGTAATTGCCAAGCATATATTTTTATTTGTGCTGTTTCGCCCGGTGCTGCTTTTAATTGCTTGTATGAGATATTACCTTTACTGGTGCATATCTCATTAATTGTTGTATTTCGCTTCAAGGGCTGTTTGGGATAACTCTTGAGTTTTCTTTTTTTATAATACTTCTTTTTGTTTTTCAAAAATAAATGTCTTAACAAATTCAGAGTAAATCGAAACGGATTAGATGTAAATAAATTTTTAGACATTACCCAACTTTCAACTTCATTAAAGGTTGGTGGTGGATTTCTTTTGAAATGATTTTCCTCTAATCGTTCATACTCACTCTTATATCTGACTTGCTTTCGTTTCTTTTTCTGTGGGACACATTCAAGTGAATGTTTTGGAACAACACCCAAAGTTTTATCTATATTTTCTTTAGAGTATTTTTCTCCAAATTGTTCAGATAACCTTTTAGCTCTTATTCCTTTTTTCTCACCGTTTTTCTGAAAGGTGATATGCACATCTTTATATTTAACACTGTAATCTCTGCTTTCCATAAAGTTTATAAATTCATCTTTGCTTTTGCAAACTTCTAAGGCTTTGTCTAAATCTGTTATCAGATTAATCTTCCAACTTTTACCTTTAAGTCCTAACTGATAAGTGGTGCTGTCTATGCTCCTGTATTTTTTCTTATTGCTGTTATCAATAACACTAAGATTATATTTTCTACATAGTCGGTCACTCTGTTCTCTTGCAAATGCAAGTGATGAATTGTTTGCTGTGTATTTCTGTCCTGTTCTAGGGTTTACAGAATTAATAATTATATGGTTATGAATATGTTTTTTATCAATATGAGTAGATATTACAACTTGAAATCCTGGTGCAATTTTATCCACAAGGCTCTTTCCAATTTCAAAAGCCTGTTTTGGTGTAATGTTGTCATCAGGCGAAAAGCTCTGTACATAATGGTGTGCAAGTATTTTATTATTCTTTCCAAACAGCTCTCTGATGTTTTTTAACTGATTAGCAATTTCGTATGTAGTGCCATCACAGCAATTAATGAGAGAGGAATATGCTGTCTTTGATGGAGTAAGAATATAGTCGATAGAGTTTCTAATGTGTGTTTCATTTTTTAGTCCACCTGTTATAATTTCTTTTCCATCAACTTTACTGACTTTTTTTATATAATCAACTACTGCCATTTTTATTCCAACTTACCTTGAATTTCTTTTATAGACTGTAAAATCTCTCCAAGAGCATTTTCTACATTGTCTAATCTCTGATTAGTAACTCTTGGTTGAGCAACATTACTATCCTCGTCCTGTTCAATAATCAACTTAATTATTTCATTAAGCAGTTTTTTTAATTCTTCTGATAGCCTTTTTATCTCATCAACATTGTTCTTGTTGACAAACTTTTGAGAGTTCGCAACTCTCGCAATCTGATTAAGGTTAACAGCAGCACCGTGAATATCTGCGACTAATTGAGTTACCTCGGTAAAAACAATCATACGCTTGCGAGATACTAAAGTAAGTAGGTATTGGCTTACAGACATATTTACCATTTGAGCATTATTTGCTATTTTTTCTTTTTCTTCAGGTGTTACCCTGATTTTTATAAATTCGCTTTTAGTTCCCAAACTGTCTATCACCTCAATAATTAAGTTTAATATAAAGCTAAATTACTTAAATAAAATACTAACAACACTAATTATGTAATTGTTCAGATTAGAGTTATGATACTTGTTATTTTTTCTTCTGTGGGAATAAAACAACATCGTTCTTTTGCTTTGCAAAATAACGCTGTTGCAAGCATAGATTTTGTACCCACGTGTGGGTACAAATCGCTTGTTAGGGAAACCCTAAAACCCTGTAATTAATTCGCATAAAACTCGAATTAATTTTTAGAAATCGCTTACGCTCAGGTTGAGAAAATCTCAAGTTTTGAACAAACAAGCACTTCACAAATTAATTGTGAAATTGCTCGTTGTTGTAATTATTGTTTTCGGAACTGATTCCGGTTTCTGAGTTTTTGCGTTCCTCTATTATTTTTTCGAGGTCTTTCGATTTTGTGATATTATTTGCTTTTAGCAAATCAAGCATACTTTGCTGTTCTTCTTGCTCTTGCTTTTCAAGCAGTTTTTTTCCTGTTTTTTTAAGCTGCTTTAACTTTTCTTGTGCTTGTTCAATTATTTTCTTCTGCTGGGAGATTTCCTCCTCGTTCTTCTGAATTAGTTCTTCTGTTGTTTTTGCCATTTGATTTCTTCCTCCGTTATTTTGAATTTTTATAAAAGCTGTTTAACAGCAATTATTGATTTACAAATCAAATTCTACTACTTCATCTTCATATTCATCGCTACCAAATCTTTTAATAAGACAGGTGCAATGGTCTGTGCTTTTTGATGTAACAATAAGTTGTTCATAATGCACACCTTTATTATCTTGATTATCTTTATTATCAAGTTTAAACACATCGCCAACATTTGAACTTCTTAAATCAGTGGGATGTATATGCCATACCTTTATTTCTTCGTCACTGTCATATATAAGCGTGGTTAAAGGTTCTTCATCTAAGATAAAACATTTGGTTTCATTGTTTTTTGGATTTTTCAAATATATTATTTTACACCTGCTAGTTACCTCTCTGCGTCTATTGGACGGCATTCTACCAGCCACAAATATTTTGCTTTCATAAAATTTATCTTCACTTAAATTTTTCTTAGGTTTAATAAATTCCTCGGATATAAAAGCTTCGTAAATATCATCTGCCATTGATTGTGATGGTGCATTAATCTCTATACACATATTACACTTACTGCAATGGTAACGGTAATGTTCTTCTTCTAATAGTTCTGATGACAAAGGTTTTTCGCACAAAAAACATAGTTTGTGTTGTTGCATTAATATTCCTCCTCATTTATAATTTCTTGACCACTTAATTAATTCGGTATCAATCTTTCCACTTGTAATCTTCAAAGTTTTTTACCGAACCAAAAACTTTGCGACAATTAACCCATCGTTGCAGTTTGCAAATTTCTTTGGGTGCTGTTTCTTTTTGATAGACCATTACATAAGGATTGTAGCCTAAATCTCTTAGGGTATAAATTCTGTATAAGTCCTCCTCAATGGTGCTATCAAAATTTGTCAGTACATAAACCGAGCGACGTTTTATGTTTGTTATGTTTGTATGTTTAATAAACAGTTTGAATTGTTCTGTTAAATCTTGCTTTGGATTGTCCCACGCAAAATGTATCACTTTTGTTCTTACTTGGTTTAATAACTTGATATTGTCTTTGTTAATAAGTCTAATATCAAGTCCTTGCGTGAAATCAATGCTTACTTTGCTATTAATGAGTTCTTGCAGTATTTTTTCGTGTTCTTTACAGGCGAGTAAGTTAGGGTCAAGCAATTTTATTTCTCTCTGTTCTCCTCGCCAAAACTCTGATAAATCAGCAACCTGTTCTGAACACAATCCCTCTTTTTTTCCAACTACGCAGAATTTGCAGTTGCGAGGGCAACCACGTGTCAGAAAGCCTGTTGCATATTTATAGTCAGGATAAAGACTGTAATCGGGATAAATATGTTCAATCTCTTTTGGCAAAGAAATGTTTTTAGATGTATCAAATATTTCTTTGCCATCATCTACAGTAATGCAATAACCTGTACCGTTTCTTATTATTTTATCTGCATTTATTACTGCCTTATCTTCAATGTCATCAGTAAAACTGAAAACTTTTGAAGCATACACTAAATCATAATGTTCAAAGTGATTTGCAAAATCAACTGTATCACCTTGTTGTTTGTGATATGCAGATAGTTTCATCAACGGAACTGATGGGAAGTGATGGCAATCAGACCATAATCCTATATTCATTTTCATTTCCTTTCTTAATCTATATTATATTTATAACTAAATCTCTAGCTCTTTTTCTAATGTGTTTCTTAAATTAATGTTCTCAGTAAAAAATGTTTCAACAGGAATTTCAAGTCTGTATTTTACCGAGTTAATTTTTCCTTGTGGAACATAAAGGATGTTGGAACTCAAATCATACCACAGCTCATCAATATCCTTTTTCTCTTTCAAAATAATTTTTATATAAGAACATTTTTGTTCGTTATTGTTATATGTAAATCTAAGATTATGTTGTAACAAAATGGAGTTAAAAATTATTTCGGCTGATGTTATATTTTTATTATCAAGAATAGCTTGTATAAATTCAAATTCAATGTTTTCTCTAGGATATTCAAAAAAATAGATGTTATCAAACATTTTATTTTTTAATAATATTCCTACCGATATTCCTACCAAGAGTATTCCTAAGCTAGCCATCACACTGTTTTTTATACGTATATAATATGAAAATTGAGATATTATCGACAAAGCTAAAATTATTTCTAAGCACATAAATAACCACTCTTTTTGTTTTTGTCTTTTGTACATCTGTAATTTTTTATTATAAGAAGCTCTTTGCTTTATAATAAAGTCTTGTGTATTAAACCCTAATAACTTTACAATCATCACCTAATCTCCTAACGTAAAATAAGATTTCGTTCTATCATAAAAAATCTGAAATTCTATTTTTAATTCTCCGTCAGATATACGATTTATATCTGATTGCAACACATCGAAAATTTTATTATATTCTTCTTTGTTTTTACAATCTATAGAATACCTCAACGCAGCCTCATAATATATAGTATGATTTATTCGTTCCTCAAAAGATATTTCGTTGATTGTTAGTTCACCACGTAATAATTTAAAAGCTTTTTTTTCTTCATTAAGTAAATCATCATAATTTTTTTCAGGCTTGCAAGTCTTAACTGGACAATGTTCGGATTTAACAGACAGCTTATGATTAATTCCGTTCTTGTTAGTAGGAGTATCCGAGGCTTTAAACAAGCTCATTATTAATACTCCTAAATTTGCACCCATAACCATACCGATAGCCCAATAAATAACTTCTCTCACTTTTCATACCCCCTTGTAAACAATATTTATAGTTAGAATAACTATCATACACTTCTTATGGATTTTTTCTAAGCCTACCATTATTTTTCAGCAAAAGAAAATAGAAATAATATAACTCCTGCAAATAGTAATGTTGGTGATACAATAATTAACCAACTTAACTGTTCACTGTATTCCTTTGGTTTATCTTCTATATATTGCAAAGCAAATGTTTCTAAACACTCATCAACTTCTTTATCAAAATCAAAAGACTTATTTATGTTGCTAGTAGTTCCTTCTCCAATTACAAAAATCTCAATACAAGTTATTTCGTGTATCAATTCATTTCTACAAGAAAAGCTATATAAAGTACAATCGTATGTATCATTCTTTTTATACTTAACTCCAGTATCGTAATAAGTGTAACCACACTGTCCAATTCCACCTTCTGTGCTAAACGAATAACTCATAACCGAACTATTTGTATTAATATCTATTTCTTCTGTTGCTTCAGTACAAATAACTTCTATTTCAGTTTTATCGCACTTTAAATTGGATTTAGCCTGTTCATAATACTTGTCGTATTCTGTTTCAGCTTTTTCTTCAATTAGATTAGGCAATATAGCATAAGATATTATCCCTAGCACTCCTATTGCCGTTAGTAATAAACCTCTGATTCTCATCTTAATCTTTTCTCCTTTCCAACTTTTACTTCTTATAGTTTTCTTCCACAGAAAGGACAAAATCTAATAGGTATTTCATTACCATCAACATCAAGTCCAAAAAAGCCATTGCGTATACTTAATACATCAAGTGTGTTTTTAGGTGATACTAAAGTTAGAGTTATCTTATATTTACGATTTATATCTATTTCAAGTAAACTATTAATACCTTTGTTACAATAAGAACACTGATTATCCATTGTTAACATTCTCCTTAATTGAATTTTTATTTATTTGCTCATAACAATACAAAGTAGCAAGACAATCAGCTAAACTATCGTGTGCTGAACCTTGCCATTCATATCCATAATGCGAAGCACAAGTGATTAAACTTTTTAATTTATATTCACTGTACTCGTCTGACCATTCACCGTATATCTCTGCAAAAATATGCATAACATCAATTATCACAGCAGTATCTTTAATTTCACAACCTACATTAGCCAAGAAATCCAAATCAAAGTATGTGTTGTACCCGATAATAACATCAGCTTGCTTTAATATACTATTTATCTCCACGCACTCTGATAGTATGGTCGGACTATCCTTTACCATATCAGGAGATATGTGGTTGACTCTTTGAGCTTCTATCCATTGATTATGTTTCATCGGCTTGATATAACTGTTATAAAGGATTTCTCTTTCATCTGATATGATTGATACTTGTAACAATTCATCGGTGGAATAATCTAAACCAGTTGTTTCTGTGTCTACCACAATAACCGTTGATATTTTTGTGTTTGTTGGAATAACTTGTTTTATAATTTCTCTACATAGGATTGGAATAATTTCATCTGAGGTCTGTTGTGTACCAATGATTTCTTTTAACCTTTTAATTAGTCCATCATCAGAAGATTTTAGATTATCAACTGCGTTTGCTATGGCTTGTTTTCTTCTTTTTTCTTCTTCTCTTTCTTCTTTTTTTTGCTCTCGTTTTTTCTTAGCTAAGGCATTTCGCTTTTTTCTTTCAGGCTCAAAATATTTTCTAAGCTCATCTTCTGTACCTTTGCGAACCTCTGCTTTGAAATAATACAAACATTTAATTCTGCAAAAGCTATTAGTCCACAGTTGCTGTCCTCGTGCGTGTTCTGCTGATGGTCTATCAACCACATAACCTTGCTTTGCCCATTGTCTTTCTGTCTGTAATTCATCTTTAGTTACATATATGTTTGTGCGTACATTCAATTTGATATTACCCCAACACTTGAGATGAATTTCATCTTTTATTGGTTCTTCTTTTGACATCTCTGTATCATTCCTTTCAAATAAAAGAAGCAGAACACTTATGCTCTGCTTCTTTTATTCTTGCCTACTATACTGTAAACAATCTTCCGTTCTGTATTTTATCCTGAGTGAAAAACTCCTTTAAGACCTTGTTTTCTATATACTCTCTAGCCTCTTTTGTAAGTGGTGCTATAATTTCTCGTCTTTCTTTTTTTGCTTTGTAATCGTTAGGGAACTCTATAAAAAATCGTCTGTCCTTTTCTATATAAAGAATTTTTATATCGTTTATTGCAAGCATATTATCTAATACTATGCTCGCAGTTCCAGCAAGTCTTTCTAAACGCTGTGGTAGTGGTCTTACATTTATTTTTGTTATCTCCATTGTTATTGCTCCTCTCGAATGTATTGTCTTATTGACATATCAATATAACTTAACTGGTAAATATCATCATTAACCGAAATAGTTTTCTCAATGTTATCAAGCTTTACAACTGCTGTTAGTCCTAAACCAAAGTGCGATAATAGATAATCTATTGCTTCGTTTTCTGTTGGGATAAAGGTTTTATAGAAATTCAGTAGCTTTTCTTTTCCGTAAACTCTGAATACATAATCAAGCACATCTTCTGAATAGTTGTCTTGTATATCCTCAATAAATCTATTATCAAGGGTGCTAGAGCTTTCTTCTGCTTTACTGCTTGGCTTTGGTTGTGGGATTGGTTCGTACTCAATAGCTTCTTTGTTTTCTGCTGGAGAAGATGTTTCAGAAGAAACTATTTCAAAATTCGGTTTGTTGCTCATTACACGTTCATTCTTGCGTTCCTGTGCAATTTTGTAACCGTCATTAATACTAACCTCATTGTTTATAATCTGCTCCTGTTCGTCCTCTGACAGCTCGTTACAGATACGCTCATACTTGCGTACTTGTCGTTCATTGATGTGTAGCATATTAGCTAAAGCCTTTTGCATACCACCAGTGAGCTGACCTTTTGATTTCATATCTTCAAGCAGTTTTCTTACATCTTTATAAAAGATTAATTTCTGACCTGATGTATAATCTCTGACCTCAAGGTTAGAGGTGTGTAAGATTAAGTTAGCAGTAGTGGTATCAAGATTATCATAAACCTGTGCTGTAACAGACTTCCAATTTAAGAGTGTTATTGCTTTATATCTGCGTTCACCTGATAAGATAATGTATTTGTCATTAGATACTTTATTTAAGACAATCGGCTCTATTAAACCTTGAACAGCAATGCTGTCAGCAAGCTGTCTAACTGCTTCATTATCGTTCTGCGTATCATACTCATTGTATGGGTTATAGTCTGATGGGACAATGTTTTCTAATGCGACATTTTCGCTGTGAGAAATGATTGAAATGTTGTTAGCTACTGCCTTAACCTTTCCGAAAGCAGCACTGATATTATCAAAATTAATCGCCATTATTTTGCACCACCTATTCTTGCTATTACTTCATCTGTAAACGCTTTATAGTCGATACAGCCATTACTGCTCTTACGATATTTATTGATTGGTTTGTGATGATTTATTGCTTCTGATAGTGCTGTGTTCTTACGAATCACAGTATCAAAGCAAGGGAGCATATCTTGGTTTTTGAAAGCATTTGTATATGCCATCTTATTTTTATTACGCTCATATTGAGTAATAAGCACTCCTAATACTTCGATATGAGGATTTGTAAATCGCTTTATTTCTACAACTTCCTGTGCTATCTGACATAGACCAGCTACTGCAAAATCATCAGGAATAATAGGCAATATAATATAGTCTGTTGCAGTTAAAGCGTTTTCTTTTATTCTTTCGCCCGATGGTGGGCAGTCCATAATTATATAATCAAAATCATTCTCAATAGGCTCTAAAACCGTTTTTAAGGTGTACTCTTGTCTTTTTGTTTTCATCATTAGATAAGTTTCAATACCCGAAAATCTTCTGCAAGAAGGCAAAATAAAGAGGTTTTCAAAGCCTGTTTCAATGATGGCTTGTTCGCAAGGTGATGAGCCTTGCATTACTTCAAAAATACAAGGCTGTGTTTCTTCATTATAACAGTTATAATAACTGGTTGCGTATGCTTGCTTATCGAGGTCGATAAGCAAGACTTTGTAACCTCTCTCGGCTAGTATAGCCGAGAGATTTACTGCTGTGGTTGTTTTTCCACAACCACCCTTTTCGTATGTTATTGCAATTTTTGTAGCT
>JAXJQK010000277.1:0-6129 GCA_036311185.1 Acutalibacteraceae bacterium
GATTTAATAAGCTTAAAGTGGTGGTCAACACCTATTTTATTTGACAAACGCTGTGCCCAGCTGATTTCGTTATACTTTTCGCCAAAGTCAAAGCCTACTGTAAAGGTTTTCTGGTCAGCAAAATATGTTGATACATAGCTTGAGTCAACACCACTTGACAAGAAACAGCCTACCTCTACATCACTTATCTTATGAGCATTTACTGAGTTTTCAAATACCTGCTCAATTTCGTCAACAGCCTGCTCCTCTGTTAGGCTTTCATCAGGCTCGAATTTTGCCTCCCAGTATCTTGTAGTTGTTACCTTGCCGTCTTTATACCATAGATAATGTCCAGGTAGTAGGCAGTAAACACCCTCAAAGAAGGTTTCAGGTGGAACAGCATACTGGAAAGAAAGGTAATTATCAAGTGTTTTATAGTTGAACTTCTTTTCAAAGCCAGGAAATTCAAGAATACTCTTGATTTCAGAGCCATATACAAAGTTATTTCCTACCTGTGCATAATGCATAGGCTTGATACCAAAGAAATCTCTTGCAATGAATAAAGAATTATCCTTTGTATTATATACCGCAAAACCAAACATACCTCTTAGCTTGTCCAATAGCTTTTCTTGCCACTGCTCGAAGCCGTGTATAAGTACCTCTGAATCGGTATCGGTATAAAATTTATGACCAAGCTCAATAAGCTCTTTACGTAGCTCTTGATAGTTATAAATTTCACCATTAAATGTTAATACCATTGATTTATCTTCATTATAAATAGGCTGATGTCCTGCATCTAAGTCGATAATACTTAGTCTGCGAAAGCCCATAGTAATTTTATTATCAGGTTCTTTGTAAAAGCCGTTGCTGTCAGGTCCACGATGAGTAATAACCTTAGTCATTCTCTCTATTACATCATCACGACTTACAACTTCTCCTGTAAAGCCACAAATACCACACATAATTAGGTTGCTCCTTTACATAAAAATCTACATTAATATAGTAATAAGATAATTTTATCATAAAAGAAAATATCTTGCAAGCAACACCCCTAATTTACACTAGCAAATTTCTACTATAATTATTTGTTATTTTTAGTAGTTATACCAACTATATTGTTAATTGAGGTATATAAATTTGAATTTTTAGCAAGCTATTTGTGTATAAATTATTAAACCCAAAGATTAAAATGTAAATCAGGTAAAATTGGGGGCTTTTCTTCATAAAGTTTTTACTATTCATCATCAAAGATTTACCCAATTATGTATATTGATTTTACAAAAATACGGTATATTACTTAATGTACTTAATACTAATACCTATTTAAACACTAGATATCTTGTCGGCATAATTTACTCAACACTTCGTCCTTCTCCTTGACAAGCGACAGCTTGCCTGCGTCGTTGTCCTCGTTTTGAGCAAATTCTGCTCGACAATCTATTTCTAGCGTTCAAACAGGTATTAGTATAAGAGAAAAACTCAAAATCTTAAATATAAAATGTTTTAACAAAGGGAGATTTATTTTATGAGAGCAAAGCAGATTTTTACATCAGTGCTAATCGTAGTTATATTTACAACGATATTTACAGGCTGTGGTAAAGCAAATAAAGACTTTGCAACAACATCAGAAATTGTAGTAATTTCAAGAGAAGACGGTTCTGGTACTCGTTCAGCCTTTATTGAGCTTACAGGTGTACTTGAGAAAACTGAAACTACAGTAACAGATAATACAGTACCATCTGCAATTATCCAAAATAATACTCAGGCTGTGCTTACAGGTGTATCTGGTGATAATACAGCTATTGGCTATATTTCTTTAGGATCACTTAACGATACTGTAACAGCTATGAAAATTGAGGGTGTTGCACCGTCAGCAGAAACTATAAAAGATGGTAGCTATAAAATTTCAAGACCATTCAATATAGCTACAAAGTCAGATATAAGTGAGCCTGCACAAAACTTTATTGACTATATTTTAAGTGCAGAGGGGCAGAATGTTGTAGCAGAACTGGGTTATGTAGGAGCTGTTGAAAATGCAAGCCCGTTTACAGGTGCAAAGGGTGAGGGTAAGGTTAAGGTAGGAGGCTCTTCATCGGTATCACCTGTAATGGAAAAGCTGGCTGAGGAGTACGAAAAGATAAACCCTAATGTCAATATTGAGGTTAACACAAGTGACTCATCAACAGGTATGTCTGCAACAGCTGAGGGTATATTGGATATTGGTATGGCTTCAAGAGATTTAAAGGACAGTGAAATTGAAAAAGGTCTTACAGGTACAGCTATAGCCAAAGATGGTATAGCTGTGGTAATAAATAAAGAAAACACAGTTACAGATATTACGCTTGAAGAGTTAAGAAAAATATATACAGGTGAGGTAACAACCTGGGGGCTTTAAGGATTTATATTAATCTTTTTAGCTTTACAAAGAGAGGAAAATATATGAGTAAACATAAAGAAAAAATAATGCACGGTGTATTTTTAGGTGCAGCACTTGTATCTATTGCAGCAGTAGCTTTAATTTGTCTGTTTCTGTTTGTAAATGGTGTTCCTGCTATGGCGAAAATAGGTATGTTTGATTTTCTGCTTGGTAGCAAATGGGCACCTAATAACCAGCCAGCAAGCTTTGGTATATGGCCTATGATATTAGGCAGTATATATATAACCATTGGTGCAGTGTTAATTGGTGTACCAATAGGCATAATGACAGCAATTTTTCTTTCAAGATTTTGCGACAAGAGAATTTACAAAATAATAAAGCCTGGTATAGAGCTTTTAGCTGGTATTCCGTCAGTTGTATATGGCTTTTTTGGTATGATAGTTTTAGTACCTTTTGTAAGAGATTACATTGGTGGTAGTGGCTACGGAATACTTACAGCATCTATATTGCTTGCAATAATGATTTTACCAACAGTTATAAGTGTTTCAGAAAGTGCAATAAATGCTGTACCAAATTCATATTACGAGGGAGCATTGGCACTAGGTTCTACAAAGGAATTAAGTGTATTCAAAACAGTTGTACCAGCAGCTAAATCGGGCATACTTGCTGGTGTAGTGCTTGCTATTGGTCGTGCAATAGGTGAAACAATGGCTGTAATACTTGTAGCTGGTAATAGTCCTGTTGTACCAGATGGTATTTTGTCTGGTGTGCGTACACTTACAACAAATATTGTAATAGAAATGGGATATGCTACAGACCTTCATAGAGAGGCACTTATTGCAACAGGTGTGGTATTATTTGTTTTGATTTTGATAATTAACCTGTTATTTGCAGTGGTGAAAAATAAGGGGGCAAAATCATAATGAAAGATAAAAGCATAAATATAGATGAAATAAAGGCAATAAATAGAATTACCTTTAAGCAACAAATGCTACAGTATAAAAATCATCCTACATCTTTTGTACTGCTTTGCTTAGTTCTGCTTTGTGCAGTAATTACAGTGGGTGCACTACTATTTTTGATAGTTTACATTTTGGTGCAGGGTGTGCCTAATTTAACACCAGAGCTTTTTGCACTTGAATATACATCAGAGAATGCTTCACTTATGCCAGCATTGGTAAATACAATTTTTATAACAGTAATTTCACTTCTTATTGCAGTACCACTGGGAATTTTTTCTGCAATTTATCTGGTTGAATATGCAAAAAGAGGAAACAAGCTAGTTGCTGTAATAAGAATGACAGCAGAAACACTTTCGGGTGTACCGTCAATTGTATATGGTTTGTTTGGTATGCTGTTTTTTGTAACTACATTGGGCTGGGGGAACTCACTTTTAGCAGGTGCATTTACACTTTCTATAATGATATTACCACTTATTATGCGTACTACCGAAGAGGCTTTGCAGACAGTACCAGATTCATTCAGAGAGGGTAGCTTTGGCTTAGGTGCAGGTAAGCTACGTACAGTTTTTAGGGTTATATTGCCTACAGCTGTACCTGGTATATTATCGGGTGTAATACTTGCAATAGGCAGAATAGTAGGAGAATCAGCTGCACTTATTTACACTGCGGGTACAATCGCACAGTACCCAACAGATATTTTCAGCTCAACAAGAACACTGTCTGTTCATATGTACCTATGTACAAGTGAGGGTATGCATACAAGTCAGGCTTATGGTACAGCAGTGGTGCTTTTGATATTGGTTGTTGTTATAAATGCTCTTTCTTCATTTGTTGCAAAAAGGCTTACAAAGAAGATGAGCTAACGGAGGAAAAATAATGGATAAATTTTCTATATCAAATATGGAGCTTTATTATGGAAGCTTTCACGCATTAAAGAACATAAATTTAAAAATACAGGAAAAGGAAATTACAGCATTTATAGGACCATCAGGCTGTGGTAAATCAACCTTACTTAAATCGCTTAATAGAATGAACGACCTTGTAGAGGGCTGTAAAATTACAGGTGAAATTCTGCTTGATGGTGAGGATATTTACAGTAACATAGATGTTAATATTCTTAGAAAAAGAGTGGGAATGGTATTCCAAAAGCCTAATCCGTTCCCTATGAGTATATACGACAATGTAGCCTACGGACCACGTACACACGGCATACGCAAAAAATCACAGCTTGACGAAATTGTAGAAAAGTCATTGCGAGATGCCGCTATATGGGATGAGGTTAAAGACAGACTAAAGAAAAATGCACTTGGTATGTCTGGCGGTCAGCAACAAAGACTATGTATAGCCAGAGCCTTAGCAGTAGAGCCTGAGGTATTGCTTATGGATGAACCAACCTCTGCTTTAGACCCTATATCAACCTCTAAAATAGAGGATTTAGCTATGGAGCTAAAGGATAAATATACAATTGTTATGGTTACACACAATATGCAGCAGGCTGCAAGAATATCAGATAAAACAGCGTTTTTCCTTATGGGAGAGGTTGTAGAGTACGACCGTACAAGTAAGATTTTCCATATGCCTAACGACAAAAGAACAGAAGCGTATATATCAGGGAGGTTTGGTTAATGAGGAATTATTATCAGTCACAGCTTGATGAAATAAATAATAAGCTTATAGAAATGAGCCTGTTGCTTGAAAATGCAATAGAAAATTCAATACTTGCCTTAAAGCAGAATAATCCCAAGCTGTTAGAAATAGGTGAAGAGTACGAGCACGAAATAAACAGTATGGAAAAAGAGATTGAGGCTCTCTGTCTTAATGTTATTTTACGTCAACAGCCTGTGGCAAGCGATTTTCACAGAGTATCAGCTGTGCTTAAAATGATTACAGATATGGAGCGTATAGGAGATATAGCAGAGGATATAACTATACATTCTGTTATGCTAAAGGAAAGCAGAAGTAATGTAATTGTTGATGAAGCTGTAAAAATGGGTAGAGTAGCTGTTTCTATGCTTAAAAGCAGTATAAATGCTTATGTGGTGGGTGATGTAGAGCTTGCACTTAATTCTTGTCGTGAAGATGATATAATTGATGATTTGTTTGATACAGTTATGAAACAGCTTGTTGAAATGATAAAAACAGACGCAAAGGGTGCAGATGAAGCTCCTGACCTGCTTATGATTGCAAAGTATTTTGAAAGAATGGGTGATCATACTGTTAATATTGCAGAATGGGTTGTATATGCCTTTACAGGTAGAAGAAATATAGATCTAGATTCAGAAAGTGGTATAAATGAGGCACTGGGGTGTATTTGATACTAAATACCACTAAAAAACGATAAATAATCCACTTTCTAGCAGTAACATTTTTAATAGTGTCAGTATAAAGTGAATATATTGGGTTTATATAAGAAAAGTGTGTATTTTGCTCATCCGTATCCAGCTTGGGAGCGACCTATAAACGAACACACTAATAGAATTCTACGTAGATTTATTCCTAAAGGTAAATCTATAGACAGCCATACAGATGATGAAATACGTATGTTTTTTGACGAGATTAATAACTTGCCAAGAAAACGATTGTCATATCATACACCAGAAGAAATATTTGAGAAAGAATTAGGGCAACACCGTATAATGATAAAAATAATATAAAATAATAGGCCAAAAGAAAAACGCAGAGAATCACCCTGCGTTTTACCTATATTTCTGTTTGAAAGGTAACACAATCAGGCTGACAGATATTTTCTGTCAGCCGAATATAGGTTTGCCAATGCAAACATCATATTCAATTTTTGAGTTTGCTTTTCAA
>JAXJQK010000278.1:0-9885 GCA_036311185.1 Acutalibacteraceae bacterium
ATGAAAAATTAAAAGGTAGTAAGCTTTGTGGGCTTACTACCTTTTGTTGTTATATAAGTATTTATAAAATTATAGGTTGTAGTAACGGTCAAACTCAGCAGGGTGTGGAATTGCTGCTAGTTGACGACACTCTTCACGCTTTGTAGCGATAAAGTTGTTGATTAGCTCCTCTGGGAATACTCCACCTGCTGTTAGGTAATCGTGATCAGCCTCTAGTGCATCAAGAGCGTCCTCAAGACGTGTAGGTAGATGACTTAGCTTAGCCTTTTCTTCATCACTTAGGTGGAATAGGTTCATATCGTAAGGACCCCAACCATTCTCGTGTGGATCAATCTTATTCTTGATACCGTCTAGACCAGCCATTAGGATAGCTGCATAGCAGAAGTAAGGGTTACAAGTAGCATCTGGATTACGTAGCTCGAAACGTCTTAGGTTAGGAGCCTTTGCATAAGCAGGAATACGGATAACAGCACTACGGTTAGATGTAGCATAGCCTACTGTAACAGGAGCTTCAAATCCAGGTACTAGTCTCTTAAATGAGTTTGTACTTGGGTTAGTAATAGCACAAAGAGAAGAAATGTGCTTAAGCAAACCACCCATAAAGTAGTGAGCCTCTTTACTTAGGTTTGAATAACCGTTGTCATCAGAGAATACTGGCTCTCCGTCCTTTAGAAGTAGCATATGTACGTGCATACCGTTACCAGCTTCACCCATTACAGGCTTTGGCATTAATGTTGCAGACTTTCCGTACTTTTTAGCTACGTTGTGGATTATGTATTTAATCATCATTGAAGCATCAGCCATTTTTGACATCTGACCAAGCTTAGGCTCAATCTCAAACTGACCAGCTGCACCAACCTCTGGGTGATGATAGTTAATAGCAATGCCAGCCTCTTCCATTAGCATACACATTTCGCTACGAGCCTCGTATGATACGTCGAATGGCTTAGCAACATGATAGTTCTTCTGCTTAGGAACAACACAGCCAGAACCCTCTGTACCACTGTTCCAGTGTGCCTGTACAGCGTTTAGTGATACACCAAGAGTATGAGGTGCTACATCCCAGCCGATATCGTCAAATAGATAAAACTCAAATTCAGGAAGAATAAGCATTGTATCTGCAACGCCACAGTCCTTCATATATTGCTCAGCTGCAAGTACGATATTTCTAGGATATTGTGCCAAAGGACGGTTCTCTGGCTGATCAATAATCATAGCGTTACCTGTCATAGACAAAGTAGGAATTTCACAGAATGGATCGATAGTAGCACTGTCAGGATCTGGAATAAATACCATATCACTCTTCTCAACTACTGCATAGCCATAGTTAGAAGCGTCAAATCCGATACCATTTTTCATAACCTCTTCTGAAAAATCCTGTGCAGGAATGGTAACGTGACGGAATTGACCCTGAATGTCAACCATTTTGAAGTCAACCATTTTAATGTCTTTTTCTACGATAAGATTTATAATCTCTTGTACTTTATTGTTCACTGTTCTAACTCCTTTGTAGTAAGATGTAATGAATATTTATATTCATTATTTGCTATAAAGTATATCACATTATCATTAAACAAACAATATACTTTTTGTCATTTTTTAGAAATCAGAAAAAATTATATACACTTTGCACTGAATATTTAGGGTAGACTTGGTTGATTATAACAAAATTAACCTTTAATACTTTAAATCGGTATGGTTGTAAGCCTTATACTTTCGTAGAAGATATTCATAGAAATCTTCGGCGTATTCGGATTTTGGAAATCTGTCGTAAAGCTCTATTATAAGCTCTCTTTTGCATATTGGGTTTGAAATAGGTAGTAGTACAACGTTTTTGTTTTTAATTGTACCCCAAGAATATTCAGGCCAAAAGGCTATACCGGTGCCTGTACTAACTATATTTTGCACAGCAACAGGCGAGTCGGATTCAAATAGAACTTTTGGAACAAAGCCAGCTTCTGAACAGAATTTATTACATACTACACCAAAAAGTCTTGAGCTTGAAAGCATTACAAAATCTTCGTCCTTTACAAGACTTAAATCAATAGCTTTATATGATGAGTACTGTGAATTTTTAGGTACAGCAAGATAAATATTTTCTTCTTTAACAGAACGTTTTATGTACTGTCTTGAAGAGTTTTCACGAAGTCCGTTAGTTGAAATAACAATATCACAACCACGTTTTAGTTCGTTTTGCTCAAAATCGAAGACAACATCGGGGTGGTGCTTTCGGTAGCTGATTATGGCATTTATTACAAAGTTTGAGGCGGCTAAAATATTAAGCTTTATTGTATTATTAACCTTACATTTCATTTGCTCAATTTCATCAGCAATACTATCAAATTCAGGTAATATTATCTCAACCTTTTTCTTTAAATATTCACCAAATTCGGTAAGCTGTATGTTTCTGCCTCTTTTTATAAAAAGAGAAACTCCAAGCTCGTTTTCAAGTGATTTAATAGCCTGTGTTAAAGCTGGCTGGGCTATGCACAGATTTTCAGCTGCCTTTGTTACGTGCTGAAGTTTTGCGACCTCATAAAAATATTTCAGCTTTTGGATATCCATATAATCGCCTCTGATTCATAATGAAAACTTATTAATTTGATAAAAATTATATATTTTACTTTTGAATCTGTCAAGTATATAATATAGTCAACGAAAGAAAAGGGAGATAGAGAATTATGTTAGAGATTTGCGAATTTATTATGCTTGCTTGTTTTGGAATGTCATGGCCAATTTCAGTTTACAAAAGTATAACCTCTAAATCAGCCAAGGGTAAAAGCTGTGTATTTATAGTTGCTATTATTATTGGTTATATTGCTGGTATCATAGGAAAAATATATAGTGGACAGATAAATTTTGTGTTAGCCTTGTATTGCTTTAATCTGCTTATGGTTTCAATAGATTTTATTTTGTATTTTATTAATAAGCATAATGAAAAGAAGCAGATAGAGGGTGAAAAACAGCTATCTGTTGCGTAATGTGAAATTTAATATCTATAAATTGAAAATCTCCGTCACAAAGAAACGGAGATTTTTGTTGTTTATAATTATTATATTAATATGATTAAAAATCTCTTGCGATTCCAAATAAATAATAGTATAATTTGTACAACAAGTGTATGAATTATATTTGATTTTACAGTTTGGCTAAATAGCTACTCTGACACACCTACGAAAGGAGAGTAATTATGAAACAAGAATTTAATAACAACTATAATGGAAATAATACATATAACAATTCGGCAACACCAAACCCATATAGTAATGCGTATGGGAATAATAGTGCACCAAATCCGTATGTAAATAATGGAGTGTCTAATCAAAATAATAACTATAGCAATACTGGTGTGCCAAACCAGAATAATAATTTCTATAACAACTATAACAACACAGGTATGCCAAATCCGTATGCAAATAATGGGGTGTCTAATCAAAATAACAACTATAATAATCCCGTTATGCCAAATCAGAATAATAATTTTTACAATAACTATAATAACCAAGGTATGCCAAACCAGTATAATAATGTAATGCCTAACCAATATAATGCAGGTGCTTCACAATGGCAATCACCAAAGAAAGACAGGAAAACAGCTGTTATAATATTGCTTGCAGTTCTTCTTCCTGTAACTGCATTTTTGGGATTTATAGGTTTGATTTTTGGTATTGTTTTTGGAACATTGAATCGTGTGAAAGAGACTGAGGAATATGATTTGGCATATTCATATCTGGTTAATAGTGAAACCTTTGAAGAATTAGATGCAGAGGAATCGGATGTTAAGCTTAGAGGATATAGCTTCGTAACAGACTATCACGGTGGTGATTCTCACCGTAATAGGTCTGAGTTTAGATTTAGGGTAGATGGACGTACATTTATAGTGGTGTGTCACAAAGATGCAGGTGACGAGGATTTTGTTTGTGTAGAGTGTACGAATTTTGATTAGGGTGTATACTATATTAAGTAACCTAGATAATATATGATAAAAAGAACGGCTTACAGCAAATTTGATTGTTGTAAGCCGTTTATAATTTTATTTTTTAAAATTTATTAGAATTTACCACTTGAACCACCGTGTCTTCTGCCTGATGAGCTTCGGTGTGTTCTTGAACCTCCACGGCTACGACTACCGGAGGATGAGTTATTGGTGTCTCTTCTTATCTTGTTTACCTTTCTGTATACATAATTATCATGCTGGTTTGTAATTCGCATACTGCCGTTACGAACATAGTTAGTAGCTGATAGCTGTTTACTTACACTCTTTAAGCTAGATTTCATTATATTAACCACTATAAATGAAATTACTGCACCTATAATTATTGCTAGAGGGATGAAATATATAGATAACGGTTTTACAGGCATATTGTCAACATCATAGGGTGCTCCGTTTTCAGCCTGAATAAGGAACTTTTCACAGCAGTCAACAAAAATATTGAATGATTTTGCATAGTTGCCATCGCTTAAAGGTGGCTTAAATTGAGATTCTATATGACTAAGACCTGCATCTGTGAATACCTGTATAGCCTTACCGGTGGTACTTATAGCCCAATCCCTTGTGTTTAAGCTTACAAGCAACAGAATACCGTCGTGTGAATCACCATAGCCATATCCGTTATAGTCGAAAAAGTCATCGGCATAAGCTGTTGGAGTGCTGGTTCCTATATCGTCAATAGTTAAAATAACAATATCACATCTATGTGCTTCACTTACCTCGTCAAGTCTGTCTATCAGATAGGCTTCTTCGCCAGCAGTTAATAGGTCTTCTTTATCTACAAGTCGTGGTAATTTATCGTTTGAACTAACCTCATTTGTACCAATATCGTATGAGTTAGGCTCGTATGAACTAACCTCATTTGAATTAATCTCATCTAGATTAATTTTGTCTGTGCCGATTGCATCTATGTTGATTTCATCTGTACCAATCTCGTCTACGCTAATTTCTACTGCACTAGCGTTTATTGTGAAAACAGAAATAGAGAGCATTAAGCAAGCAAGCATAACAAGTAAGACTGGTGTTATTTTTTTCTTCATTTTATTCCCTCCTTACAGTAAACCCATTAAATTCATAAGGAATATTATACCATAGCTTACTACTGAAAGTATCCCTGTTAAAATTCCAAAGCAACGCCAATAAGCACCTTTATCTAAAGGCAGATTACCAACAAATTTGCCTGTCTGTCCATTCATAGCAAAAATGTATTTCTCGCCTTTATATGTAGTGTTAAGAATCCATACAGGATATAGTGCGTATTTAGCTTTACCGTTTGATGTTCGAATACTAGAGTTTTCAGTTGTAACAGAAACGTAGCCTTTTACAGTTTTCTTGAAATTTTCTTCTGTGCTTGTTTTTACACGCTCGTTTGTTCGGGTTATGCTCTGTTCTGCTGTTACATCATATCTGTCAGCCATATAGCCTGATAAATAAGCAGTCTGAAAATCTACTGCCTCTGAAAGATCGTATGGCTCAATAGATTCCATAAGGTCATCAGGCATTTTGCTTGAGCCATCGGCAGGGATATTATCAAACGTTATGTTACCCTCACGCAGTACAGAAAAGTATGCTGTTTCTGTATAGTAATAATTTCTGTCGTGCCAATGACGAACCTTTGTTGCTAAATATCTTATGCTTGCGTCAACATCTGTATCAAATAGCCAGAAAGGTACATATATACCTTTGATTTCTTCGATATGGTTTTGGCTTTTGAATACCTTAGGTAAAAAGTGCTTGCCCTTTAAATGGTTATTAAGACCATCTATAGCCATTTGCTTATTTAGCTTGAACGGAATAATTAAATCGGGGCGTAAATCGCCTGCGAATTTTCCTTTTAATATAACGTGATTACCACAATATGGACAATCTACAGTACCAGTGGTACCCTCACCAATGATTTCAGCACCACAGCTATTGCATACATAGTTTGAAAGGTTTTCTGTTTCAGCACCTGACCAAGGGTCTTTTTGAGTGTTCCATTGCATATCGTCAGGTTTTTGGTTTTTTAAGTCTTCGTCATATGCTTTAAGAGTTTCTACATCAAACTCACTGCCACAATAGGAGCAACTCATTTTTTGTATATCTGAGTTAAATTCAATTTCTCCACCACAGCAAGGACATTTGTATTCCATTACTGTTCCCATAAAATCATCTCCGTTTATAAGTGCCTTGTTATAAGGCTAAATTCACTTTTACAGTTTAACATATTATAACAAAAATAACAATAGTTTTGATTTTCTTGGAGTTATGTAGGTTAATATACACTGTATGTAATAAAATGCTAGTGACAAAAGTATTCTTTTGTGATAAAATTTTAATTATATTATAGAACTATGTCTGAGAGGATTTATTTATGAATGAGAGAATAGGTATTGTCAGCCTTGGGTGTGCAAAAAATCAGGTTGATGCCGAAATGATGCTTTTTACTTTGAAACAAAGTGGATATAAAATAGTGGCTGACCCTGCTATGGCTGACGTTGTTATTGTAAACACCTGTGGCTTTATAGAGTCAGCAAAGCAGGAAAGTATAGATGAAATTATAGAGCTTGGTAAGCTAAAGGCAGAGGGTAAAATAAAAAGAATTATCGTTACAGGCTGTCTGGCTGAAAGATATCAGCATATGGTGAAGGAACAGCTTTATGAGGTAGACGCTGTTCTTGGTATTGGTGCAAACGAGGATATTGCAGAGGTTGTAAAAAAGAGCCTTGAGGGTGAGCAAACTGAACTATATCCTGACAAGCTTTGTCTTCCTTTAGATGGTGGCAGAATACAAAGCACACCACCACACTATGCTTACTTAAAGCTGGGTGATGGTTGTGACAACAGATGTACATATTGTGCTATACCTTTAATAAGAGGCAAATTCAGAAGCCGTACTATTGAGTCAGTAATAGAAGAGGCTAAAGAATTAGTAGCAAGTGGTGTAAAGGAGCTTATTCTTATTGCACAGGATACAACAAGATATGGTATTGATTTATACGGTGAGCTTGTGTTGCCAAAGCTACTTGATTCTCTTTGCGAAATTGAAGATTTAAAATGGATTCGCTTGCTTTATTGTTATCCTGATGAAATTACAGATGAGCTTATAGATTGTATGGCAAGACAGGAAAAGGTGCTTAATTATATTGATATTCCTTTACAGCACTGCAACAACAGAGTGCTTAAAGCAATGAATAGACGAGGCACAAAGGAAACTATTGTTGATGTTATAAATAAGCTGAGAAATAAAATTCCTGATATTGTACTTCGTACAACCTTTATCTGTGGCTTCCCTGGTGAAACTGAGGATGAGTTTACAGAGCTTGCAGAATTTGTAAAGGAAACAAAATTCCAAAGACTTGGTTGCTTTGCGTATTCTCAGGAGGAGGATACCCCTGCATCAGAATTTGAAAATCAGATAGATGATGATGTAAAGCAGAGAAGAGTCGAGATAATAATGGAACAGCAAATGCAGATTATGGAGGAATATTGCCAGAGCCTTAACGGTAAAACCATTGAGGTTGTTTGTGAGGGCTACGACCGTTATGCTGAGTGCTATTTTGGTAGGTCTATGGCTGATTCTCCTGATGTTGACGGTAAGGTGTTCTTTAATGTTACTGGTGACAAAAAGCCTGCTATTGGTGAGTTTGTAAAGGTAGAAATTGACGATTTTCTTGACTGTGACCCAATAGGCACAATGGTATAAGGAGGAAGCAAATATGAATTTACCTAATAAATTAACTCTTTTAAGAATTTTGCTTGTTCCTTTCTTTGTGGCGTTTTTGCTTATTGAGCAAATCCCATTTAGCTGTTTGTGGGCATTGGTTATGTTTATAATTGCTTCGGTTACAGATTTTCTTGATGGCTATATTGCAAGAAAATACAATATGATAACTGACTTTGGTAAATTTGCAGACCCATTAGCTGATAAGATACTTGTTATTTCTGCGTTCTGTTGCTTTATACAAATGGGTATAATCGGTGCTGTGCCTGTTATTATTGTATTGTTCAGAGAATTTGCAGTAACATCTGTAAGGCTTGTTGCAGCTGCAAAGGGAACAGTAGTTGCCGCTAATATGTGGGGCAAGGCTAAAACAGTAAGCCAGATGATAGCTATAATCGTTACAATTACATTACAGGCTGTTTTACAGCTTACAGGTAATGGTGATTTATCATCTGTATTTGGCATTATTACTGCTGTTGTAATATGGATTTCGGTTGCACTTACAATAATTTCTGGTGTTGTATATTTAAAGGATAACGCCGATTTGTACAAAAACGCAAAATAAATAAATTGAATATTCTACTTTAAATTTGTAAAGCTATGGTATATAATAGTAACAAATATTTTAAATGCTACAATTAGAGAGAAGTAACAGGGTTATGAAATTACAGAGAGAGCCGATATATGCTGAAATTCGGCTTAATACCTCAAGCCTTGCGAATGCACTCTATAGCACACAGCAGGAAATGGCTGTGCGTTTGGTCAACGTTATATGACATAAAGTGCAGTTTTAATATTTATTAAAACTGAATTTGGGTGGAACCACGGTGCATTGTATAGCCTCGTCCCTTATTTTAAGGGGTAGAGGCTATTTTTATTTGTAAAGAATATCAATACAAAAGTGAAAATATAATAAAATGTAATTATATGGTTCACCCCCAATATTAAATTTAAATTAACGGAGGAAAGAATATGGAGCTATATAACACTCTAGGACAGCAAAAACAAGAATTTATCCCACACGAGGGCAACAAGGTGCGTATGTACACCTGTGGACCTACAGTTTATCATTATGCACATATAGGTAATCTACGTACCTATATAATGGAAGATGTGCTTGAAAAATACCTTAGATACGCTGGCTATGATGTAACAAGAGTTATGAATATTACAGATGTAGGTCATCTTTCAAGCGATGCCGACACAGGCGAGGATAAAATGCTTGCAGGTGCAAAAAGAGAGAAAAAAACAGTTATGGAAATTGCAAAGTTCTATACCGACGCTTTCTTTGCAGACTGCGAAAAGCTGAATATAAAAACACCTGATGTTGTAGAGCCTGCAACAAACTGTATTGACGAGTTTATAAATATGGTATCTGTTTTGCTTGAAAAGGGTTATGCATACGAAGTAGGTGGCAATGTTTACTTTGATACATCAAAGCTTGACAATTACTATGTTTTTGGCAACCAGAATGAAGAGGACTTAGCTGTTGGTGTGCGTGACAGCGTTGAAGAGGACTCAAACAAAAAGAATAAAAGTGACTTTGTGCTTTGGTTTACAAAATCAAAGTTTGAGGATCAGGAGCTAAAATGGGATAGCCCTTGGGGATATGGATATCCAGGCTGGCATATTGAATGTTCTGCGATCAGTGTAAAGCATTTGGGCGAATACCTTGATATTCATTGTGGTGGTGTAGATAACGCATTCCCTCACCATACAAATGAAATTGCACAGAGTGAAGCTTTTGTTGGTCATAGGTGGTGTAATTATTGGTTCCACGTACTACATCTTAATGACGCAAGAGGTAAGATGAGTAAATCAAAGGGCGATTTCCTTACAGTTTCACTGCTTGAGGAAAAGGGCTATAATCCACTTGTTTATCGTATGTTTTGCTTACAGTCACATTACAGAAAGCCACTAACCTTCACATACGAAAGCCTTGATAATACAGCAAAGGCATATGAAAAGCTAATAAAAAGAATAAACGCTCTATCAACAGGTGGAGATATAGAAAAGGATAAGGCACAGCAGTATATAGACAGCTTTAAATCAGCTATGGATAACGACCTCAACACATCACTTGCACTTACAGCTGTTTATGATGTGTTAAAGGCTGATATTAACGATGTTACAAAGAGATATCTGCTTGAGGACTTTGACAGGGTGCTTTCAATAGGCTTACTTACACAGC
>JAXJQK010000279.1:0-3317 GCA_036311185.1 Acutalibacteraceae bacterium
GAAATTGAAATGATAACAGACGAGGAAAAAGATTTAATCTGCAATAGCTTTAATGATGTAAATTCAGAATTTCCAAAGGATAAAACCGTAGCAGAGCTTTTTGAAGAGCAGGTTGAAAAGAATACTGACAATATAGCAGTTGTATATGAAGAAGAAAAGCTTACATATGGAGAATTGAACTCAAGAGCAAATTCTCTGGCTTATAAGCTTAGAGAGCTAGGAGTAAAGCCTGATGACTTTGTTGCAGTAGTTGCAGACCGAAGTAAAGAAATGATAGTTGGAGTAATGGGAGCAATAAAGGCAGGCGGAGCATATGTTCCGATAGATCCTACATATCCTGAAGAAAGAATTAAGTATATGCTTGACGATTGTAAGCCAAAGGCAATACTTACATATATTAAAGAGAGCGAGCTAAAGCTTGAAGTAGAGAATATACCTGTAATTAATCTTGCAGATAGCTCTAATTACTCAAACGAAACACAAAATCCAGAGAGAGTAGCTACAGCGGATAATCTTGCATATGTAATATACACATCAGGAACAACAGGACAGCCAAAGGGTGTAATGATAGAAAACAGATGTGTATCAGGCCTAGTAACGTTCTATCAACAAGTGTTTAATATGACAAATCAAGACAGATTAATGCAGTACGCAAGCTTCTGTTTTGACCAGTCTGTGGGAGATATATTCGGAACAATACTAAATGGAGCAGAATTACACATAGCCTCATCAGCATTAAGGTATGAAATACCAAAGCTGGGAGAGTATATGGTAGAAAATAAGATAACTGCAGTATCATTTACACCAAAGGTAATAAGAGAATTATCGCCTGAAAAATTCCCTGATTTGAGATTCCTTGATTCAGGAGGAGAAGCAGGAGAATTAAATGTTCTAAAGCAATGGTCAAAAGGCGGAAGAACAGTAATGAATGCTTATGGACCAACAGAAGCAACTGTAAATGCAACATATACCCTTGTAGACGAAACAACAGAAAAGCTACATATAGGAAAATCAATAGTATATACAAATGCATATATAGTAAATGAAGAAAATAAACTGTGTGGTATAGGCGTACAAGGAGAGCTGTGTATATCAGGTGATGGACTTGCAAGAGGCTATTTGAATAGACCAGAGCTTACAGCAGAGAAATTCATTGATAATCCATTCGGAGAGGGTAAGCTATATAAAACAGGAGACCTTGCAAAATGGTTGCCTGATGGAAATATAGATTTCCTAGGACGAATAGATGAGCAGGTAAAAATCAGAGGCTTTAGAATTGAGCTTGGTGAAATTGAAAGCAAAATAAAGGAAATTTCTTATATAAAAGATAGTGCAGTAATAGTACGTTCAGATAAGGGCGGAGATAAAGCAATTTACGCATATTACACAAGTGATATTGAAGTAAATGCAATTGATATTCGTAAAAAGCTTAGCGAAACTCTTCCGGAATATATGATTCCATCATATATGATGCAGATAGAAATAATTCCGATTACTAAAAACGGAAAGCTTGATAAACGTGCTTTGCCTGAAATTGATTCTAAAACAACCAGAGAATATATAGCACCACGTACAGAATCAGAAAAAGTAATCTGCGAAATATTTGGTGAAATACTTGGAGCAGAAAAGGTTGGAATAAATGATGGATTCTTTGAACTGGGAGGACATTCACTAAGAGCAACAAGACTTGTAAACAGCATTGAAGCAAAGCTTGGAGTAAAGGTAGCTCTTAAAGATGTATTCTCACATACAACACCTGAACAGCTTGCAAAAATTATTGATGGTTCAACAGGTGAAGAATATGTACCTATTCCAAAGGCAGAGGAAAAAGAGTATTATCCAATGTCGTCTGCTCAAAAGAGAACATACTTAATTCAGCAAATGGAGCCTGAGGCAATTACATATAATATGCCACAGAGTATGAAGCTTGAGGGCGAGGTATATCCTGAAAAGCTAAAGTCTGCATTACAGGAAATGACAGACAGACACGAAATTCTAAGAACAGCATTCCTTACAGTTGACGGAGAATGTGTACAGAAGATATTACCTAATATCGAAGCAGACTTTGAATATATTTCAGAAAGCACTAAGAGTGACGAAGAAATATATAACGAGTTTGTAAGACCATTTGATTTAAGTGATGCTAAGAATGTAAAAGTTATGCTTGTAAATAAGGGTGAATATCATTTGTTACTTATAGATATGCATCATATTATAAGTGACGGAATGAGTGAAACTACATTCACAGAAGAGCTTATTGCATTGTATAACGGTGAAAAGCTTGAACCTCTTACACATCAGTTTAAGGATTATAGCGAATGGATGAGAACAAGAGATTTAAGTTCTCAAAAAGAATATTGGGTAAATGAATTTAGTGATGAAATTCCTGTACTTGATATGCCACTTGACTATGCAAGACCACAAATGCAAAGCTATAACGGAGCATCGGCAGGTATACCAATAGACAAGGAAACATATATGTCTATAAATGAATTAGCACAGAAGACAGGCACAACACCATATATGATATTCCTATCAGCCTTGATGATAATGCTTAGCAAGTATAGCAGACAAGAGGATATAGTAGTAGGTAGCCCGATAAGTGGAAGAACCCATAAGGATACCGAAAAAATGCTTGGAATGTTCGTAAATACGCTTGCAATGAGAGGCAGACCAGAGGGCAATAAGAAATATTCAGATTTCCTTGCAGAGATTAAAGCAAGTTGTCTGAAAGCCTATGAGAATCAGGAGTATCCATTTGAAGAGCTTGTTGAAAATGTAGATGTAAACAGAGATATGTCAAGAAATCCATTGTTTGATGTTATGCTTGTAATGCAGAATAATGAGAATATTAAATCGAGTGTAACAGTTGCTGATAGTGGGGAAGTTGAGAATTCTTTATGTACTGCAAAATTCGATCTTGAGTTTGGTATTACAGAAAATGGTGAACAATTTTTATTGACACTTGTTTATTGCTCTGATTTATTTACAGATATTTTTGCTAAAAAGCTTCTTAATAACTTTGCTGAATTAATTAAAAATTTGATGAACTCGTATGATGCGAAAATAAATCAAATCGAAATGATAACAGCAGAGGAAAAAGATCTAATCTGCAACAACTTCAACGCAACAGAAAAATCATACCCAAGTGAAAAAACAGTTGTAGAAATGTTTGAAGAGCAGGTGGAAAAGACACCTGAAAACACAGCAGTAATATTTGAAGGAAAGTCAATAACATATAAAGAGCTAAATGAAAGAGCAAATGTTATTGCACATAATCTAAGAGCGGTAGGAGTAAAGCCTGATGACTTAGTAGC
>JAXJQK010000280.1:0-26718 GCA_036311185.1 Acutalibacteraceae bacterium
CCATATTGAGACGGTAGTTTTGATGTCAAAGGTGGACCTTAAAAAATGAAATAACTGTTGATTTATAAGGCTTATTCAGGCCCTATCGTTATATGGTAGATTCGGCTTTGGATAAGCCTTTATTTTTTGCTCGAAAAAGTGATAGTGAGAACTAGTTTACTAGAAAGGGTTGATACTTACAAATATGTCATATAATGAATATAAATGTTATAAAGTAGATATTACATTGATTTCTTTGCGATTCTGTGCTACACTATATAAGAATGGAGGAGTTGTATGAGTAGTTTTCAAGATTATTTAGATACAGAGTTATCTAAAGTATCATTCGTATACGATGAACATGAAGATGCAGAAGCTGATTCTATTTGTTATGAGCTAGCAAATCTGTTACAAAGTACTCGGAAAAAATTAAAAATTTCACAAAAAGAACTATCTAAAATTACTGGAATACAACAATCAAGTATAAGTAAAATAGAAAGTGGAAAATATAATCCAAGTATACTATTGATTCAAAGAATAGCCGACGGTCTTGGTAAAAAAGTAATTATAAGATTGGAGTAGTAAGTATGGCTAAATTAAGAAATATAAAAATCGACACATTTAGAGGGATATCCAATTTATCTGTTGATGAATTATCACATATCAATTTAATTGTTGGTGATAACAACTGCGGAAAAACTAGCATTCTTGAAGCTATACAATTATTAAGAGCACCGAATGATATTAATAATGTATTTAGAGTGTCAAGAATGAGGGATACATATATTGGTATCAGTCGTATGCCTATTTTTGATAGCTTTACAAATATGTTGACTGGAGATAACGATAAGCGTTTGTCTGTTTCTTGTGAATACGATAATACTCTTGGAGATGATTCGAAAACTGCGTCTGTTTCTATTAATGGTTCCATAAAAAGAGTAATGTTTGATATTAATGAATTAAGAAAAGAAGATAGATTTGCATATAGAGAACAAATGCTTGATCCCGATGACAATGAAATTGATGAATTTATAGGAGATATGATATCAGAGTCCACTTTTGGCACAGAAATAAAACCAATTAAGATAAATAGATTTACTAATGTTACTGGACGTGAAGTTGAAACAGAAGAGTTGATTAGGATTCAGTATCTTTCTCCTATATCGCACATAGCTAACTATACCTTTAATCGTATCATTAAAAATGAAAAATATAAAGAAATTTGTATCAGAATGCTTCAAATGTTTGATGAAAATATAGTAGATATATTGTTCTTGAAAATGGAGTCTTCTTATAGACCGATTGAATATATAAAAAATAAGGTGGTCGGTTTAATGCCTTTATCGACGTATGGTGATGGTATTAAAAAGGTGTTGTCAATAGCCAATGCTATTGCACAATCTGCAGATGGTGTACTTCTAATTGATGAATTAGAAACTGCAATACACTCTAAATACTATGATGAGATATTTAATTTTATCATTAAAGCTGCTGTACAGTATAATGTTCAGTTATTCATTACTACACACAGCATAGAAGCTGTTGATGGTTTATTAAATACACAGGTAAGTAATGGCGAATATTCTGCCTCTAATGATTTAATTAAGGTTGTTACATTAAGAAAAGACAATATTTCTGGAAAAACGCTATCTCGTACATTATCAGGTAAGGAAGTTTATGAAAAGCGAGAAACTTTCAATTTTGAGGTGCGTATATGAAAACTTTGATATTATGCGAAGGAAAGACGGATGCAATCCTTATTAGTTATTTACTTTGCAAAATGTCGGGCTGGAATCCGACTAAAGCTGATAAAAAGATGAGTGTTATAGTTAGTGAGAAAAACAATGAATCTGCATATTGGTATGTTAGAGATGATGATAAGCTACTAATATGCGGTGTTGGTGGTAAAGATAAATTTGCTAAGTTTTTTTCAGAAAAAATATATGACTTAGTATATTCTTATCCACAAAGTGAAACCTTTGAAAGAATCATCGTAATTCAAGATAAAGATAACGAATCAATATCCACTGTAGAAAACAGTATTAAGAATTGTTTACAGCCAATAGCTCAGGAAATTCGAAATAATGAATGGATATCAAATGTATATAGGGATTCTTTCGATAAAGAAGAGCAGATAGATTTACTTGGTCTTGTAATCCCCTTTGAATCGGAAGGTGCTTTGGAAAGAGTACTATTAGATTCCTTAAAAGAAAGTCAACCTGAACGATATATCGTTGAACACTCAGAAGCTTTTATTGATGAAGTGAAAGAAAGTGCAAAAGAGTATATTAACAAACCACGTTTTGAACTAAAGGCAAAGTTAGGAGTAACATTTGCAGTGTTATCTCCAATGAAAGTTTTTACATATATCGATGAGTTGATAAAAACCGTAGAATGGGAAAAATATTCGCACATTAAAGATATCTTTCAAAAAGTTTTAGAACTGTAAGATTTTATCATTTGTGTTGTTATATGGACACAGGCAAGAAATACAGTGAATTCTCTAATAACATCAAGGAAATATTTTTAGGTAATTAAAGAGCAGTAAGGTAACAAGAGGGCTTACTGTTCTTTTTATTTTGATCTAAAGACTGGCACAGGCAACAGATTATCACTTAACGGTTGTACTTTTTGTTTTTGTACTCAAATAAAGTAAGCGTCAACCCAAGCACGCATACATTTATCTAGGAGGTTAACATAGGTGTATACCAAGACAAGAACAATATTTGTGTGATGGTTATCTGTATTGTGTTAGTTAAGTAATCGTGGTAGAATGTAGATGAAATGAGTTGGAAGATTTGTACACATGGATTTGACGGAGATGCAAAAGAAATGTTGTTGGAAGACGATGATGATAACAAAGAGTTCTTATCACAGCTTTTTATTGCTATGTATGATGAACTGCCAGCACCAAAGAAAAAGAAATAAACAGGAGATATTATATGATATTGCTTGTGTTAGATTCCCAGATTTGGCTTACGAGTAAAGATTTGTATTGTTATGAAAGATTTGTAAGTGGTGTTAAACTGCTTATTGAAACAGCCCGTAAGAATAATATAGAAGTGATTTATGTGCAACACGATAATGGAGTTGGTAGTGGCTTTTCAAGAAACGATGATGGATTTGAAATAAACAAAGAGTTCTATCCTCATGAAACTGAAAGACGATACATAAAAACTGTCAGCAGTGCATTTTGTGGGACAGGGTTAAGAGAGTATATCGAAGATATCAATGAAGATACAATTGTGATTGTAGGATTATTAACAAACTTCTGTATGGATGCAACAATAAAGTCTGCGTTTGAAATGGGACTTAAAGTAATTGTTCCGCAGGGAACAAACACAACTTTTGATAATCCATATATGGATAAGGAAACCACGTATAGATACTATAATGAATTTATATGGCCAAATAAATTTGCAGAATGTATTACTGTTGAAGAAACAATTCAGCGAATGATAAAGTCTTAAAACTTGTTTAGTATAAAAAACTGAATTTGCGGGAGATAATGTAGATGAACACCAGACCAGAATTGAATAAAGAATTGGATGGAAAAACTTTTCGAAGTTATTACTATTTGAAGGAAGAATTGGTTGATTTTTGCAGAAAACACCATTTGCCTGTTTCGGGTGGAAAGATAGAGCTTACAGATAGGATTGCACATTTTCTTGATACGGGAAAAGTATTGAAAAAATCTTCTGAAAGAAAACCAACAATTAGTGTTGGGTTAATCACCGAGGGTTCTATAATAGAAACTAATATGGTATGTTCTGAAAAGCATAGAGCATTTTTTATAGAGAAAATAGGTAAAAGTTTTTCTTTTAATGTTCTGTTCCAAAAATGGCTGAAAAGTAATGCGGGTAAAACCTATGGTGAAGCAATTGATGCATACTATCAGATTTTAGAAGAAAAGAAAAAAGGTAAAACAACAATAGACAAGCAATTCGAGTACAACTCATACATTCGTGATTTCTTCGAAGCTAATCAAGGAAGAAGTTTGGAAGAAGCTATTATGTGCTGGAAATATAAAAAAAGCTTGCAAGGACACAATCGTTATGAGCAATCTGACCTTGTAGCGTTAGACTGACAAATTTAAATTTTAAGAGGTGTGTTATGAAGACACTTACATTATGTGGGAGTATGCGATTTGAAAAAGAAATGAAAAAAATTGCATATTATCTTGAAACACAAAAGGGATATAATATTCTGCAATGCATCTATGTTGAGGATGGCAATGAACCAACACCAGAGGAACTGCAGAAACTTGAGCTTGCTCATTATCGAAAGATAGAGATTAGTGATGGTATTTATGTTTTGAATATCGGTGGATATATTGGTGAGTCTGTTCGCCAAGAAATAGAATATGCCAAGTTTCACGGCAAGGAAGTAATCTACCATTGTAATTAAAGGGTAGAAATTTATAGAGGTAAATATGAAGTTTGAAAATGTTTATTTTATTAACGGCACGGCTTATGCCGGTAAATCAACTATGCTAAGAATGTTGGCTGAAAAATACAACGGAATTTTATGTGAAGAAAATTATCATGATACAAAGCTATCGGAGTTGGATAGTGTCGAATTTCCTGCATTGACCTATACAAGAGATTTGAAGGACTGGAGAGATTTTATCAGACGAACTCCTGATGAATACGAAGCTTGGGTTAAAGAAGTAACAAAGGAATGTGCGGTTTTGGAGCTTGGAATTTTGGAAGAGCTATCCAAACAAGATAAACCAGTGTTTGTTGATACTAATATCCCTCTCGAAATGTTATGGGAAATCTCAGATAAAGCTCATGTTTTAATTATGCTTGCAGACCCTGAAATATCAGTGAACAGATTTTTTGAACGCCCCGACAGAGAGAAACAGTTTTTGTATAAGCTCTTATTAAATGAAGAAAAACCAACAGAAGCAATGGATAATTTCAGAGAGTGCCTGAAGCGTGTCAATTCAAGAGAAATATATAATGATTTTCTCAATTCGGGCTTTAATGTAGTTTTAAGAGATGATAGCAGAACAGTAGAAGAAACCTTTTTGCTCGTAGAAAAAGCGTTTGGTTTGAACTAAGTGAATTACAATTTACAGAGGTTAAAATGAAAAAGAAAATATATGCTTGGGAACCTTACTTTTTTATGTTTTTCGGGTTATTCCATTTACATAGAATATGGGGGTTAATAGACAGAAAATCCTATGCCAACTTTTGGGTAGGATTGATGGAATCAAAAGGAATAATGTATTTTGTAGTGATGATATTACTAGCTTCATTATGTATAGTGGGTATCATCACTTTTTGTAAAAACAAAGGCAAAAATTATTGGTGGAGATGGATTTACATATTTGGTGGTTCTTATGTGCTTTTCGATTTGTTTGCAATTGCCATTGGTCTGGAAGTGTGGAACAAATTGATATTGATGATGTACGATATCAATGCTCCTTACTGGAATGTATTATGGTTAGCTTTTATATTGCTGGGAGGTTTTGCTTTTACATTGGGTGTCAGACTATTGGTGCAAAGAAAACGATAAACTTGAATTTGAGGAGATAAATATGAAGACACCTATATTAGAAACTGATAGATTGATATTACGTCCATTCAACGAAGATGATGCAATGGATGTATTTGAATGTTGGGGAAGCGACCCAGATGTTGCAAAATATATGTTTTGGACAAGTCATAATGATATAGAGGAAACAAAAGAATGGATATTATTTGAGCTTGGACAGATTGAAAAGCAAGATTGGTATAGATTTGCTATTGTGTTAAAAGATACAAATAAGTTGATAGGTACTGCACTAATTTATTATGAAGAGGAAGTTGGATGTTGGGAAATAGGCTATAATCTTGGGAAAAAATATTGGGGCATAGGTTACACAACTGAAGCAGTGAAAAAAGTTATTGATTTTGCAAAGACACAATTAAAACTTTCACAAATTGTTGGTAGATATGCAAAAGAAAATCCTGCATCGGGTAATGTTATGAGTAAACTTGGTTTTAAACAGGAAAAGGTTATTTCCTATGAATGTAATAATGGAGCAATTAAACGAGAAGGAATACAGTGTAGATTAATCATTGATAATTAAACAAAATTCCAATTTGCAGGTGTTAATATGAAAGAAAAGATAACATTATGTGGCGACAACTGTATTGAGTGTCCAAGGTACAACGCACATACTGATGAAGAACTGAAAGCTGTTGCTGAGCTTTGGTACAGAGTCGGATGGAGAAATTCGATTGTTTCAAATGAAGAAATAGCGTGTGCAGGCTGTTCTTCACACAAAGCTTGTACATATAACTTGGTCGGGTGTACAAAAGAACATAGCGTGAGCAAATGCAATCAATGTAACGAATTTCCTTGCGAAAAAATAAATAATATGCTAAAGCGTTCTGCTTAGTACAAAGAAAAATGCAAAGAAGTTTGTACTGAACAGGAGTATAATGCTTTAAGCACAGCTTTCTTTGATAAAGAGAGAAATTTAAAGAAATAGATAAACTTGAATTTATTGGAGTGTATCAAAATGTATTATGAAGAAATTACATTAGACCATCTAGATGAGTTGGCAATGTTATATGTTGAAACTTTTAATTCAGAACCGTGGAATGAAAAATGGACAATATATACGGCTACAAAGAGATTGCATCAAATGATAAATACAGAAGATTCATATGGTTTATGTGCATATCAAGATGGCTTTTTGTGTGGGGCTATATTAGGTTGTATGGAGCAGTTTTATAATGGAATTATGTTTAATGTAAAAGAGTTTTGGGTTAAAAATGGTATGAGAGGTCAAGGCATTGGAACACAAATATTTTCAGAATTCGAAAAGAATTTGAAAGAAAAGCAGATTAATGAGGTTATACTGTTTACTTCCAAAGGAGATTATACAGAACATTTTTATCATAAACAAAATATGAAATCAAATCCTAATATGGTTTTTATGGTAAAAGAACTGTAAATTTCAATTTAGTGAGGTGGTTTTATGAATGAGTTTATAAATAAATATAATAATTTCCTTTCTGTATTTAACAAAGGTAAAACTATGGTACTTTCATCGTGTGAGGATAACAAGGTATCATCAAGAATGATGAGTATTGTGTGTATTGACGGAATGTTTTATTTTCAAACGGATATGAGTTTTAGAAAGTACAGCGAGCTGATACATAATCCACAGGTTGCATTGTGTATAGACAATATTCAAATAGAGGGTGTTTGCAAAGAAATAGGTCACCCTATGGCAAACGCTCAGTTTTGTAGTGAGTATGAAAAGAACTTTAACACGTCATTCAAGATGTATTCTTCTTTGAAAAATGAAAGGCTGTTTAAAGTGTCTCCCACATTTGTTGAGCGTTGGTTGTATATAGACGGTGTACCATTTATCGAAACATTTGATGTGGAGAATCAAGTGTATAAATTAACCAAGTATGAGAGCGAATAAAAGTAAATTGTAAACTTTTGTAGTATAAGGAGGGATTAAAATGAATGTTAAAATTAATATATCAGATGTTTTTATTAAAACTGAAAGGCTTGTGCTCAGAGCTTTTGCGGATAAGGACTTGGAGGATTTTTTTGAATATGCAAGGGTAGATGGTGTTGGCGAAATGGCAGGCTGGCCTCATCACGAAACTATTGAGGATTCAAAAGTAGTTCTTGATATGTTTCTGAAAGAGAAAAAAACATTTGCTATTGAATATAAAGGAAAGGTTATCGGTTCCGTAGGAATAGAAAAATATAATGAAGAACTTTTACCTGAGTTTGCTGATAAGCAAGGACGAGAAATCGGCTTTGTATTATCAAAGGACTACTGGGGTCAGGGATTTATGCCTGAGGCAGTCAAGGGAGTTTTGGATTATCTATTAAATGAACTTAAGTTGGATTTTATCATTTGTTGCCATTCTGCTACAAACATTCAATCCAAAAGAGTACAAGAAAAATGTGGGTTTAAACCCTATAAGACTGTTGATAACAAATGTATAAATGTTATATGTCTACACCGTTAATTGTGGAGAAAACCTATGAGTTACATAAGCGAAATGAGAAAACATATTGGACACGCACCTATGCTGTCAGCAGGTGCAACAATAGTTGTTTTGAAAGAAAATAAAATACTTTTAAACCTACGCTCGGATACAAATACTTGGGGTATTCCCGGCGGAGCGATCGAATTAGGTGAAACGCTTGAACAGACAGCAGCAAGAGAGCTGAAAGAAGAAACTAATCTTAGTGCAGAAAACTTTACTCTGTTGCACCTTTTTTCAGGTAGTGATTTTTATTTCAAATATCCTAATGGCGATGAACTTTACTCCGTTGTAGCTCTTTATCTAGCCAAAGGTGTTACAGGAGAGCTGAAAATTACAGACGGAGAAAGCAACGACTTGAGATTCTTTGGTAAGGATGAATTACCAACCCTTGAGAGCAGAGCCGATACAATGATAAAATGGCTAATTAAAAATAGGCTGTTAATATAATATTAAATGTATAGATATTCAATAAGCGTTTCATTTTCGATAGAATATAAATTTTTAAAAAACCAAAGACTTGCACACAGAGGATATTATGACATATCCAAGGTGTGCAAGTCTTTTTACTAATTATAATAAAACCACTGCGTATAAAACCATATATTTAATGGAGTGAAAGGCGATAGGCTGATTAATGGTAGCTAATTTTATTATTCAACTACCGTTAAGCTAACTGTTTGATATGTTATTTGTCAGCTCTTACTTAGTGAAATCACAACTCCAGTTACCATTGATGTTCAAAGGCTGGTCTGCTTTTTTCTCAGAAACAAAAGCAGTAACAACCAGCTTGTAGCTACCACTATTAATATCGTTTAGTGGTATGCTGATTTCTGCCTGTCCATTTACAACTTCAGCAGAGTTAGCAGAACCCTCTTTGATTAGCTTTCCGTTTATATCAGTGATACTATATTCAGTAATACCTAGCTTTTCTACATAGCAGTAAGGTGGTTGTTGTGGATTGATAAATGTTGCTGAAACTATTAATTCGTTGTTATTTACAGTGCCATCCATACTGATTTCGTCAGTAGCTTGTTCGTAGGATGTTCCTGTAACAGCACCACGAAAATCAGTAATATCCTGAAAGAATCCTTTCATAACACCTGTTGTCGCCAAAGCTGTTACAGATAGTGATAATAAGATGGCCACAGCCACAAATACAGCAATAGGTTTTCTTAAAAAAGTTTTGTTTTTATTGTTTTTCATAATAAATTCCTTTCTTGAACTTGAGAGTTTTGTTTTGCAATTTTTTGTAATACGATATTTCATATCTTCAGGCATTTTGATTGATTCTGTTGCGTTTTTTAAATTTTTGAAATTCATACTATAAATACTCCTCTCGATAGACTTTTTCTAATAATCTGCGTCCTTTTTGAAGTCTCATTTTGACAGCAGAAGACGTTCGTTTGATGATTTTTGCAATGTCTTCAATTCGGTAATCCTCAATGTAGTATAATGTCAAAACAATCCTATATTTTTCTGGTAATGTAGTAAGGGCTTCAATAATTCCACTGTCAGATGAATCGTATGAAATTTTTGCTAGATATTCATCATCAACTTGAGGATGTCGAATTCGGAAACGAAGCAAATCATGACATTGATTTGTTGCAACCCTGATCAACCAAGCTTTCTCATGTTCGTGATTTTCAAAGATTGGTGCTTTCTGATAGTATTTGATAATTGTTTCTTGAACTACATCTTCAGCATCACTTTGGTTTTTCAACATAATAAAGCATAGCCTGTACAGCATATCACCGTATTTGTTAATGATAGCTTCAATATCATCAACTGACCGTACTGATGTTTTTTTCATGTACTCAACCACCTTTCTACTTGTAATACGACCAAGAACCCAGTTTGGTCAATTATTAGAAAAAATTTTTGAACGATTTATTTGTAATAACGATATAATTTGTAAAAAAGGAAAATTTTATTTTAAGTGTAAAAAATCCCCTTACCATGTAGGTAAGAGGAGCTACTATTTTATTCGTACTCATTTTCATCGGTATCAGTATAACCACTACATTCGTATTTATGTTCGCAAAACTTACATTCACATTCAGCAGTATAAACTCCTGTTTGCCAACAAATATCCGTTGGATACGTATTATCACCACCTTATATAAACATCTGCTGATCCAAACTTTATTTTAATTTTAGCATAAAAAAGCTTTATGTCAATAAGAAGCCTTTTGCTGACCTTCTCTTGCAAAATCTTATAAATAGTGATATAATATCACTATTGTTTTAAACTATTACTAGTTTATTTTCAGATGCCATATAGAGCATCTGAGTTAGCCTATTTATTAAGGTAGGACTTTGCAATGAACCGAGTTCATTGACTCATATAGGATAGTTATATCCTTTTGGGAAGACTGTAAAAAGTCTATATAAATATTTTGTTAAATCCACTTACTTTGATTGTTTGAAAAAACGCTTAAAGTAGGTGTTTTTTTATTTATAAATCAAAGAAAGGAAAAGTCCAGCATTAGTCACGCTGGCAGGAAAAGCAAAAATTAATATTAATGCTAACATCATTTAAAATACAGAAATTCTTTCAGCATATTTTGCACTGCACTTTATACTAAGTGTCTAAAAGGCGACAGCCTTGCTGTGGCTCAGTATTCGATCAGCACAAAATCTGCTCGATATTCTTTTAGCGATTCTTAATGGTGATTAGTATAAAAAGGAAAGGAAACTTAATAATGATCATTTTTTTATTATCATTGCTAAATGCCGTAACTACAATTTATTTTGTGGGACAAAAGTCTTTTATAATCCCAATGCTGTGCTGTATTAGCTTAATCGCTAAATTGATTGTGAAAGCCGTGTTTTATGATGAATACAAAATTCGTAATAGGAATCGTATCTATTCATTTATAATTGTATGTTTTTTTCCGATTTTAGGTGCTGTTATCTCAGTACCATTGAAAATACCGTACATTCAAGAAATCGGATATGTATTAGCGGCAATTTTGATTGTAGTAGCAAGCTTTTTACGAGTGATTACGCTAATTTTCAATAAGAAGAAAAAAAGAAAAAACCACTTTATTGATGTTTGAAAAATCTTGTAGGTGGTTTTATTTTTTTGCCCCAAAAATTAAATCCTGAATATCAGGTAAAACAAATTATTTAAAGGAGGAAAAAATTTTTTATGACAAAAGAAGATGCGAAAGAAATAGTAGCTTTGTTTGGGTATAAGTCATCAAACATAATTACCATTGATGATAACTACTTTATCTTTCGTAAGGATAAAAATTTATTTCTGATTGTTACTGATGAAGACAATGCAGAGATTTACGACCTAACAGACAGTTCACATACTGATATTGTTTCAGCGGGAAATATCCTGTTAAAAATGGTAAATAAAGCTTCGGAAACGACCGAGATCCCATTGTTTACCATTGCATATGATTCTTCTTCAGGCAAAGCTTGGATAGAAGAAACTGAAGATGAGTTAGGTGATTTTGAGATCATAAAGTTGTCAGATGACGATTTAATGAAATTGTGTTTTGATAACGAATTAGATGTTAAAAGGAAAGCAAAAATTTATTATTTCAGAGTAGAAATGTAAAAATAAAAGAAATAGGAGAAAGAAACTAAATGAATAATCTGATAGATATTAAAAAAGCTTATGAAACAACAGAATTTCTTGATGAGCTATTTGATAGATTTGAAATAACAAATTCTAATGGAGAATTTGACGAATATTTTTCAGAAATAAACCCAACAAGCTTAAAAACAAAATTATATGCACCTATCGCTGAAGCGATAATTTACACTGCTATGTGTCAAAATGAAGAGATCAATAATACGGAGCCTATTATTGGTGTTGGTAAAATTTCAGATGTAATGATTGTATCTGAATATCGCAGTGACGATAATACAGTAGATTGCTGTGTATACGATGTAAAGAAACAATCCGTTTCGTTAGCAGGACACTATAAAAAGGATACAGATGAAATCACTCCGTATAAGCTAGATACTAGTAGCAAATCTAATGGTATTCCAATGTGGCTATGTATCATACAGTTGATATTGGATAAGGAATCAAACAACGAATTACCAAGCAATGAATTGACTCAAACCTTATCAGAATTATCCAAGAAAATTAATGATGATAAAGAAAGGGAAGAAATTCAGCGATTGTGCTTTGTTGCTAGTGATTATATTAACTCTTTAACTGGTGTGTCCGCAAAAGCTATCTTTGAGGTTGATGGTGGAATACCTCCTAGTAAAACATTTAAGAAAATAAAGTATGAAAATATAACAAGAAAAGAATATGCACCTAAAGAGGTTCTTTTAGGTTCTTTTGAATTGTTAGATACAGACGCAAAAAGCAAACGAGAGCTTGTTACTTTAGAGGCTTTAAAGAAGGAGTTTTCTTTGGATTTAGGATATACACCAGAGGTTCCTTTAAAAAACTATATAGTTCCTCAACACCTAAAGAAAGCACTAAGAAAAATCAAAATGTGTGCCAATTCTGCTACACCAGCATATAACTGTATGTTTATCGGTACGAGTGGAAGTGGTAAAACTACGGCAGCTATTGCAATGGCTGAAGTGCTAGGTGTCCCATACGGAGTTATAGAGTTTGATAGAAATACTGATTTTTTTAAGGTAAGTAGTGAGCTTATTCCAAAGGTTTCAGAAACACATACCTATACCGATGAAGAAATCGAGTACGAAACCTGTACGATATACGAAGAAATTACAGGTTTGAAAGCTCCTGAAGGACTTACACCTGAAGATGTAAAAACTCTTTTAGCTAATGTTCAAACCTCTGGTAATGGCATAAGCTATACGGAGTTAGTATCTGTGCTTGCAGAAAACTTTGAGAAGCCCTGTGTTATTGAGTTTAAAGAGTGTTTAACTGCACAAAATCTTACATTCTTGAATGGTTTGCTTGAGGTTAATGGTATCCTTACTTTGGCAAGTGGTAAAGTTCTGCACAGACATCCATATTGCATTATTGTAGCTACATCAAACGCTACATACGCAGATGTTATCGAGCCAGACGCTTCTTTTAGAGCTAGATTTATGAGAAATACATATATCATAGATACTCCAACAGAAACCGAGCTTGTAGAAAGACTTGAAAAGAACTTGTCTGATACATTTCCTTCTATTGCGAAATGCAAGGCTTTGCTAAGTGATGTTGTGAAGCTTAATACCGAACTTGAAAGGTATGAAAAGGAAAATCACATGAGAAACACCGTCTTTGGTTATCTTTTTACAGAAGGAGTAATTATCGAATATGCTACATTGTATGAGGATAATCGTGATATAACATTGGGTGATGCTGTAATGGCTGTACTACCAAATGCTGTAAGTCTTACTAACAAAGCAAAGCTAGAAGAAATCGAAAACTTTATAGGTGCAATGCCTATAATCGAAAGAAATTATATGATTTTATAAGATAAGAAAGGGGGAGGGGATTTAACGAAATATAGTTAAGTCCCCTAAAATAATATAATGAGAAGAATTAAAGACACAAAGGATAATGAAGAAATACTGAAAGTATTCTCAGATAATGGTTTTCTTCGTGCAATAGAAATATGGTATGGCGAAAAAATCAATTTCATATATGGAGGAAATGCTATTGCTTGGCGTATAAACAACAGAACCAATATCAATCTTCTAAATGAAATAACCAGTAGCTTTGCATATTTAAGTACACAAAAATTATCTATATATGGTCTTTTAGGTCATGAGGATGGACATAAATTGTTTTCTGATTTTAACGCACTTGATGAAGCATATAACCAGATGAACAACAACTGTTTTGATTTTGACGAGAATATTTTGGATAGTTATCCGAATGTAAATGAGTTCAAGAATGAATGTCACAGAAAATCAGTTCAGAACCTATGGCATAGCCTTGCAAACATCATAGAGGATATTTATGTTGAATATCGCTTATTAATAGATGAAGATTTGCGTAAAAAATATGGTGTAGGCATAATAATGAATAATGAGCGTTCTCAAATGCTACAGAATACAGTGGAAAAAGATTTATCCAGCGAGAACGGTAATAAATTTTATACAATACACAATGCACTTATTTCATACAAAGCACAAGAACGAATCCTATGGGGAAATAATGTACCAGATGAGATAAGAGACCGTATCAATTCTGCTATTGATATTATAGAAAATTGTTGTTATTGTGAAGACTCATCTGAAAGAATTATCGGTGCAACTAAGCTTACCTGTTTCCTATGGGATTACATAAAGGAAATTTTGCCTGAAGAGAAAATAGAAGAAGATAATTCAAACCTTTCAAGTAATAGCTCGTCTCAAACTACAAAAGCAGGAAATGGTAACACTACCCAAAGCTCTGCTGGCACAAAAACATCTCCATCAGGAGTCAGCTCGAAGGCTGAAGCTAAACAAAAGCTTAAAGAGGCAAAGGAAAAAACTGAAAAGGAAATCAAAGAGAAGTCTTCATCACAGTTAGCAAAACGAGCAGAAGGTTCTTTTGTTGGAGGTAGTAGGAATTCTATCGAAGAGGCTCAAACAGAAGCTCAAGAAAAACACCAGCAGGAAGTCACAGAAAAAACGGATGCTGAATTAATCGGAACAGTAAGAACTTCTATAACAAGCGATTTACATAAAGGTGTTGGAATAATCTGTCAAAAGGTATCAACAGATTATTCAAATAGACACCTTTATTCAAATTTAAAGGATAAGATTTCACCTTATATCAGTAAAATGGCAAATGCATTAGACTCCATTCAGCAATCTATTAATCGTGGTAGCAATTATAATTATTATGGCAAAAAATTTGTAGCACGAAGAGCTTATAGACCTGATTTAAAGGTTTTTGAAACTCCAAAAGCACCCGAAAAAGGAAAAGCCTTTCATCTTGAATTACTTATAGACAATTCGGGTTCAATGTGTGGCAGAAATATAGAAATAGCCAAAGAAACAGCTTGTCTATTGTATGAAGCGTGTATGAGTATGGATAATATTACCATTAATGTTACTTCTCATAATACAGGATATATAGGAAATAAGGAATATTGCGTTTTAAGAAGATGTATCATTGATGATAGCTTATTACCTTGTGGTATAATGGATTTAAACGGAGAGGGTAGCAACAGGGATGGTCTTGCTTTGGAAGTTATCTCTAAAGCAATGTTGCAGCAACGAAATTCGGAGGTTAAAAAAATATTTATATACATTAATGATGGCTGTCCAGCAGCCGAAAATTACGACGGTCACTATGATTGTGTTTTACAGGAGCTTAATGATTTTTCAAAAAATATGGAAAAAGAAGGTGTTATCTTTCTTGTGGCAGGAATTGATGGTGATAAGGAGCGACTAGAAAAGCTTTATGGTTCAAATCATTTCTTGAATATTGAGAATTTAGATAGCTTACCTCAAAGATTATCAAGAATACTTCTGAATATTATTGAATAAAAGAACTTTAAAAACATCCTTTACATTAAATGTAGAGGGTGTTTTTTAACCCATAAAATATACATTGTATGCAATCCTGTAACGTGATATAATTAAAATTGAAAATAACTTTAACTAAGACAAAAATATAAAATTTATAACTTATTAAGAAAGTAGAGGTATATTATGTTAGAAGTAGGAACAAAGGCACCTGATTTTGAATTGCCAGATCAGAATGGAGAGTTGCATAAACTAAGCGATTATACAGGAAAAAAGGTTATCTTATATTTTTACCCGAAGGATAGCACAGCAGGCTGTACTAAGCAAGCGTGTGGATTCTCTGAAAGATATCCTCAGTTTACAGAAAAAGGAGCAATTGTGCTTGGAGTCAGCAAGGATTCAGTTGCTTCACATAAGAAATTTGTAGAGAAATACGGATTGGTATTTACCCTTTTAGCAGACCCAGAGCGTAAAGTGATTGAAGCATACGATGTATGGAAAGAAAAGAAGAATTACGGTAAGGTTTCTATGGGAGTTGTAAGAACAACATATCTTATTGATGAGCAAGGAATTATTGTTAAAGCAAATGGTAAGGTTAAAGCAGCCGAGGATGCAGAAAAAATGCTGCAGGAATTAGAATAATGAAAATAATATTATCACCTGCAAAAAAGATGAATATAAATGTTGACACTCTAGAGCCAACAGGTTTACCAGCATTTATTGATAAGTCCACTGAAATATTAGCATGGTTAAAGCAGAAATCTGAGGCTGATTTGAAAAAACTATGGAAATGTAATGATAAAATTGTAGAGCAAAATATTCAGCGTTTAGAGAATATGGATTTGTACCACCAGCTTACACCAGCGATTTTATCATACGAAGGAATTGCGTACCAGTATATGGCACCGGCAGTATTTGAATACGGACATTTTGATTATGTACAGGAGCATTTAAGGATATTATCAGCATTTTACGGCTCTTTAAAGGCAATGGACGGAGTAACTCCATATCGTTTAGAAATGCAGGCAAAGGCAACCGTAGGAAACACCAAAAATCTATATGAGTATTGGGGAGATTTGCTGTATAAGGATGTTCGGGATGAAAGTGGAATTATTATCAATCTTGCTTCTAAGGAATATTCAAAATGTATCGAGAAATATTTGTCAGCAGAAGATACATATATAACCATAACCTTTTGTGAATTATCTGATGGAAAGCTAGTGACAAAGGGTACCTATGCAAAAATGGCACGTGGAGAAATGGTAAGATATATGGCTGAAAACGGTATTGAAAATCCTGCTGAAATAAAGACTTTTAATAGACTAGGATATATTTTCAGAGATGATTTATCATCAGAAACAGAGTATGTTTTTGAAAGAAGAAAATAAAGAGCTTGTTAAGGAAGTCTATACAAAAGAGAAAAATTGATGAAATCATAATATACAAAGAAAAAATCTGAGGTGTAGAAAATGAAGGTAGTAATTGTTGGAGGAGTGGCTGGTGGAGCTACGGCAGCAGCAAGAATTCGTCGTCTGAATGAGAATGCAGAAATAGTAATCTTTGAAAAAACAGGGTATGTATCTTATGCGAATTGTGGACTTCCATATTATATAGGAGATGTAATTTCTGACTCTGATGAACTAACACTTCAGACACCAGAAAGCTTCTGGTCAAGATTTCGTATTTCAGTTAAAACAAATCACGAAGTGACTGGCATTAATGCTTCTGAAAAGACAGTAACAGTAAAAAATCTGCTCACAGGCGAAGAATGGAACGAAACGTATGACAAGCTACTGTTATCACCAGGAGCCAAGCCTGTAAAACCGAATTTGTCTGGAATTAACAGTGAAAAGGTTTTTACACTAAGAACAGTAGAGGATACACTAGCGATTCATAGCTATGTTGAACGCACTAAAGCTAAAAGTGCTTTAATTGTAGGTGGTGGTTACATAGGAATTGAGGTTGCAGAAAACCTCAGAGAAAAGGGACTTGAAGTAACGATAGTACAAAGACCGAATCAGCTAATGAACACACTTGATTATGATATGGCAACCTTTGTTCATAGTAAACTTCGTGCAAAAGGTGTTTCGGTAAAGCTAAATAGCAATGTTATCGGTTTTCGGGAAGATAAAGGCAGTATTGTAACATTGCTTGAAGATGGACAAGAAATATCGGCAGATATAGTTTTACTGGCAATAGGAGTAACACCTGAAAACAGCCTTGCTAAACAGGCTGGATTGAAGCTTGGGGCAAAAGGTAGTATCGTTGTAAATGACCGTATGGAAACCTCTGTTGCTGATATATATGCAGTAGGTGATGCTATTCAGGTAAAGCATTTTGTAAGTGAAGAAGATACTGTGATAGCACTTGCAGGACCAGCAAATAAGCAGGGACGAATAGTTGCAGATAATATTTGTGGTGTAAACAGTCGCTATCAGGGTTCTATGGGCTCATCTATTATAAAGATATTTGATATGGCTGTTGCAAGTACAGGTTTAACAGAGAAGTCAGCTAAGGCTTTGGGAATAGAATGTGAAAGTGTTGTTCTTTCGCCAGCCTCTCATGCTGGTTATTATCCGAATGCAAAGGTAATGACTATGAAGGTGGTTTTTGAAAAGGGAACATTAAGGCTTCTTGGTGCACAGATTATTGGAGCCGAGGGTGTAGATAAGAGATTGGATGTACTTGCTACAGCAATTCAATGTGGAATAAAAGCAGATATGCTTAAGAATTTAGATCTGGCATATGCACCACCATTTTCATCTGCAAAAGACCCTGTTAATATGGCTGGATTTATGATTGAAAATATAAGCAATGGAATTGTAAAACAATATTACTGGGATGAGGTTAAAGACTTACCTCGAGATGGAAGTGTTACCTTACTGGATACCAGAACAGCATATGAATATAAAAAGGGACATATTGATGGATATATCAATATTCCAGTGGACGACCTTAGAGACAGATTATGTGAGCTAGATAAGAGTAAGCCAATATATGTAATCTGCCAAAGTGGTTTAAGAAGCTATATAGCTTGCCGAATTTTATCTCAGAATGGCTTTGATTGCTATAATTTTTCTGGAGGATATAGATTTTATGCAAATGTAATTCATGAAAAGCAAATGAGTGAATGTGCATATCCATGTGGTATGGAAAAATAATTGAGAAATCTCAGTTGGTCTAATTACCTTGTTTTGTAATGTTCGCTTTTTCTTGAAAAAAATCAAACTATATGCTATAATTGCTGTATCATCGAAACTATCATTAGTTTATTTGAAGTGCCGTTTAGAGCACTTGAGTTAGCTTACTTCATTTTTATGAAGCGAGACTTGAAGACAAACTCAGTTTGTCGATTCAAAGGGATAACTATATCCTTTTTTGAAAAAGCTTATAGCTATATAATTATTTTGTTAATAACACTTACTTAATGTTTGGAAAAACATCAAGTAGGTGTTTTTTTATTTTATAAAATAAATTTAAGAAAGGAAAAGTCAGTAAATAGTCATCTCTGGCAAAGCAAAAAAATTAAGTCCTGAAACAATAGGCAAAGGAGATTAAAAAATGGAAACTCTATTAAAAAATTTTGAAAAGTTCCTAAATGAAAATGCAGAAAAGAAAGTCCCTTATTGGGCAAACGAGGAGAATGTAAAAAAATCTCTTCAAAACACAACAAATCCAAATGGTGAAATCAGAGTATTTCTACCTCAGACTGTTCGTGTAGCGTGGTTTAACGCCTGTAACCCTAACGCAAAGGTAAAGGTTACTCTAAAGAAGTATGAGGAGGGTACGGCTTGGTCAGAAGCACATATTACTACCATAGATGGAGCAGAAGCTAATTCTTTGGCATCCTGTTCTATTGATGAACAAAGTGGGTTTTATGATGCTGTTGAAGGTTCACAAATCAGAGCAGTGGCCCAGTGTGCAAAATTCCTAGGTTATTTTCTACCTGAAGAAATATCAGGTGCATTAATTCCTAGTACACAGAAAGCAATCACTCCACCCGAAGAAAAGTCTAAGCTTGACGAAATGTTAAGCGAGTCTGATGAGATTGATGAGCCTCTTTCAGACGAAGTGATGGACGAACCTCAAGAGAAAGCTACTCAAAAAGCTTTGCTAGAAAAAGAAGAGCATGTAAGTAACAGAGAATCCTTAAAAGCTAGTAAAGCTATTTTAGGTTCTACCAGAAAAGCTTCTGAAATCAGCGAAGAAAAGAAAAATAGGCTAGAGCAAATATTCCAGGAAGCAGTATCAAGCTATGGTTCTCAACAACTACTTGAACGATGCCGAGATACTACCATCAAAGATGGAAAGCATAATGGAAAAACACTTGGTGCTGTATTGGTAGAAGATACATCTTACCTTCTATGGCTTGTTTCAAAAAAGGCTTCAACAGATTTAGGTAAGAGAGCTTATATGCTTCTTCGTATGAACAACAAAATATAATATAAGGAGAGAAAATAATGGATACAAATACAGTTATGAAAAACAAGGAAACCTTTTTAGCACTAGCCAATAAAAACATAAAAAGAAAAGGAATTGAAAATCTCCTTAAATGGCTAGAAAAGACAGATTTCTTTACTGCTCCTGCTTCTACAAAGTATCATTCTCATTTTGAGGGTGGACTTTGCGAGCATTCACTAAAGGTGTACAATAATCTTTGTCACCTGGTTCAGTGGAAAATGAACTCAGGTCAAGAGCTAGATGCTGCTACTATTGAAAGTATAACTATTATCGCTCTTTTTCACGATATTTCAAAGATCGGTAAATATGAAATTTCTTTCAGAAATTCTAAAAACGAAAAAGGCGAATGGGAAAAAGTTCCTTATTATGCTTATACTAATGAGAAATCAAAAATCTTATTAGGTCATGCTGAAACAAGCATATTTATGCTTCAGAAATTTTTATTATTAACTTTAGAAGAAGCGACCTCAATAAGATGGCACATGGGAGCTTATGATACTTCTGTAAAGGGTGGGGATAGGGAATATTCTGCTGCCCTTCAAAAATGCCCTATTGCAATGCTTACTCATATTGCTGATGATATGTCTGCGACTTTAGATGAGGTTCAGTAATGGCTTCTATAAGTGTAACAATGGAGGATGTAGTGAGGGAACTACATCTCTCATTGTATAAAAACCGAGGAACATCTTCTGATTACATTTGTCCTTTCTGCAAAACTTTAACTGGTAAGAAACACCCTAAATTAAACATCAATTACCACAAGCAAACATTCAAATGTTTCTCGTGCGACCATAAAGGTGGTATGTTTGATTTATATTCTTATTATCAGATTGAAGTTGTAGGAAATCCTAATTATATAGGTAATCCAAAGTCTGACGAAAATCGAAAGCAAGCTCGTAACGACCTTGTTCAGACACTCGGAGGATATGATGAAAGAAAGATGGCAAGTAGAAACAATACTATAAAAGCTAATAGAGAAAAAATAAAAAAAGAAACCGCTATTGAAAGTATTTATAATGTAGATAAATGCAATATAGTGTACCGTTCACTATTAAAAATCTGTTCTCTGTCAAAGGCTCATAAACTTAATTTATTAGAGCGTGGAATGACAGAAACAGATATTCAAAAATATCTGCTAAAAAGTGTTCCGGTTATAATGACAAGTACCATTCTAAGGAGAATATCGGAAGAAACTGGAATCTCTGATTTTGAAGGAGTTCCTGGTTTTTATTACAACGATACATCACTTCAATGGGAGCTTGTGTTTAACAAGTATTATAAAGGAATTTTAATTCCTTATTATGACTTAGATGGGAAAATAAGTGGCTTACAAATAAGACTTGATAATCCTCAAGATAATAGATATTTTTGGGTATCATCAAAGGACAAAAATAGAGGAACAGGGGCTAAATCACTTCCTTGTTACTTACCTAGTAATAAAAAAACAGATACCATAATCATAACCGAAGGAGCTTTAAAAGCTATGGTATCACAATCATTAAATGACTGTTCCTTTTTGGCTATTGCTGGAGTTAATAATCAAGATGGCATAACTGAAGCATTGCATAAATTACCTTACACAAAGGTTTACACTGCTTTTGATATGGACTATCTTGAAAACCCTAATGTTCAGGAAGCCAAAGAAAAATTAACGAAAAAAATTAAAGATGCAAATAAAGTCACTAAAGACCTGACTTGGAATCCACAATACAAAGGGTTAGATGACTATTTGCTATATAAGAAAAGAAATAAAATTACTGCTTCGACTTAATAGGGGCAGTAATTTTTTATTACAGGAGGAAAACATAATGGAAAAATATAATCTATCAATAAACAAGCTTTTATCAACTGCTCTTAAATGTGCTTCATCATCCTTTGCAGCACATTTAGATGAAGAACTTTTCTCTATAGACTTTAGAGAAGGTTTATCTTTAGGTATTTCTTGTGATTATTTCATTACAGGCAATAAAGAAAATCTGTCACTAACCTTATCTCCAGAGATGATAAAAAGACTGTTATCTTCTCAAGCAGATACACAGGTATCAATAAACATCAATGAAACTACTGTTGTATTTAAAGAGGGAAGATCCAAAACAAGCTTTCCTTTGGTGTCGGAAGAATACAATAAAAAAGCTTTACCAACACAGGCAATAAGTAATGAACTGCATATATCTGCTAAATACTTGCTATATGCCTTAAAACGCACTATATTTGCATTGCCTAAGAAGAACACTTCAGAGCCTTTGAATAATTTTATGTTTAGTGCTAATGGAAACAAAGTAAGAATTGCAACAAGTGATTCCTTTAAATATGCCAGTCAGTTAATTGATTGTAGCACTACTTGTAAAGAAGATTTTTCAATTCATTCTTTTGTAATGATAAAATTAATGCCTTTAATCCAGAACGCAATAGAGGAAAATGAAGATGAAGAGATCGTTTTTTCATTTTATTCTGGTATAGATAAAATGAAAATTAGCTCCTCATTATTTACTGCAATATGTAACTATACTAATTCTGTAAAGCTAAATGGCGAAACACTGCTTTCTACAAAAATGGATTACCACCAGATTAACCATAGAGAATTCTTAGAAACGATGAAAAGAATAATACCTTTTGTTTCTACCTCAAATACTAAACTGAATCTTGATTTCGGTGAAACAGATATCGTAAAAATCAGCTATAAGTCTGCTTCAGTAGAGATTGATGAGCTAGTATCAATGACATCAGATAAATCAGCGTACAGAGAGGTAATTTCGCTTAATGCCAGCTTTCTTAATGAATTTGCAGAGCTTGAGAGCGAACATATAAAGCTAGGAATAAAAAACAACAGAAGCCCTGTGTATATTTATGCTGACAATGGTTTTGAAGGTTTGTTATGCCCAACTATTACAAGATAAGGGGGAGTTATATGACAAAACAACCTGTATATCATCAGGGAGAAATCGTATATATCCCACCCAAAGAAGGTGTAAGCAAAAATCTTGTGAACAGAGATAGACCGGCAATAGTTATTTCGAGAAATAGTATCGCTGAAAAAGCTAATTTCATTAGTGTAGTTTACCTTACTTCGCAGGAGAAAAATGATATGGGTTCTCATGTAGAGTTATTTGTAAACGGACAAAGAAGTATTGCTCTATGCGAACAAATTACCTCTATCCCAAAAGATGAAGTTGGAAAATCTCTAGGAAAACTGAGAAAAGGTGATATGTTTAAGGTAGCGTTAGGTATCTTATGGGCTAATGTTCCCGAAACAATCTATGATGCTGCAAAAGCGTTTAAACTATTAATGAAAAATATATAAATTCCCATTATATATTTTGAATAAATATGATATAATAAAGGAGAAAAGAAAAAATGAATAATGAACAGAGGAAATACAAAGACACTATATTTAGAAGTGTCTTTAGCAATCCTGCTGATGCTATTGACCTTTATAATCAAATTTCGGATACTAAAATCAATAGTGATGCTCCAGTAGAAATCGTGACACTTACCGATGAATTGTATGTAAAGCAACTGAACGACCTTGGCTTACTTATAGATAATAAGCTTATTGTTCTTGTTGAACAGCAAAGTACATACAGTAAAAATCTTCCTCTTAGATTGTTAATGTATATTGCAAGAGAATACGAGAAGGTGTTGGACAAAAAAGCTTTGTATCGAAGTAAAAAAGTTGACATTCCTAATCCAGAGTTTTTTGTTCTGTACAACGGAAGCAAACCACTTAATGATTGGAAACAAACACTGAGACTTAGCGATTTGTATGTAACAAAACAGCACACTCCTTCTCTTGAGCTTACTGTAACGCTGATTGATATTAACTCTTCACAGTTCAAAATAGCTAAAAACTCTACTTTACAACAGTATATAACTGCTATAAAAGAGTTTAAAAACTGTCACGAAACAGACGGTGATATGGTTAAGTGTATTGATAATTTAATTAAACAAAACATTTTAAAAGAATTTTTAGAAAAAAATTCAAGTGAGGTGCTAAATATGATCACTTATGAGATTACTCAAGAAGAATATGACGAAATTCTTAGAGAAGAAGGTAGAGAAGAAGGCAAAGAAGAGCTGATTAAAGACACTATTATTGATAATTTTAACAAAGGAACATCAATAGAGTTGATTGCTGATTTTCTGAATATCTCACAGGGACAAGTAAAACAAATTCTTCAAAAAGAAGGTAAAATCTAAAAATTAACCGAGAACTACCCATTGAATTATTTCAGTGGGTGGTTTTTCATTTGTTGATTTAGAATCTAAAAAGATAAATGCATATTAATTATGTAGAGGAAAACCATCCCAAAGTGTCAACTCTAAAGCTCCAAAGTGTCAATCTGGCACTTTGGAACTGCACTTTAGAAGAAATCGCACTATTAGACTTAATTTTTAAAAAACTGTTTTGCTTAGAAATACAAGAGATTTTAAGATTAAAAGAGAGTACTGTAACATTACAAATTAACAAACTGATTTTTTTACAAAAACCATTGATTTTTATGCGGAGATTTGATATAATGCAGAACAATAGCAATGACGAGAAAGAGTAAGCAACTGAAACTTTTCAGAGAATCCCATCATCTTTGGATGTGCTGTGAATGGGTAAAGCAGATTTTGCTGAACATGGTCTCCGAGCTGTGTACCGAGCCGTTAGGTTAGGCTACGCCGGGTTCGCCCGTAACAGCGATAGAGTTTCGATAGATCATTTCCTGTCCGAACTTGATAAGGCTTGTTATCGTGAGAAACAAGTGAATTAGGGTGGTAACACGTGAGTTTTTTCGCTCTCGTCCCTTGTACTATGTATGGGGGTGAGAGCGTTTTTATTTTGCAGATTTAACTACAAAGAAACTAAGTGTTACAACTATTAAGAAATGAGGTACAAACAATGGAAAACATTATTATAGGCGGAGCATGGCCATATGCAAATGGTTCGCTCCACATCGGGCACATAGCCGCCCTTATTCCAGGCGATGTTCTGGCCCGTTATTTCAGAGCAAAAGGAAATCGTGTGTTTTATGTGTCTGGTAGTGATTGTCATGGCACACCGATTACCATCAGAGCTAAGCAAGAAGATTCAACTCCAGATGTGATCAGTGAGTATTATCACAAAGAATTCTGCGAGGTGTTCGAGAAACTTGGCTTTTCATACGCTCTGTATACAAAGACTTCAGATTCAAAACATAAAGAGTATGTTTCAGCGTTTCACAAGCAGCTATATAACAGTGATTATATAGAAGAAAAAACAGTTAAACAGGCTTTCTGTCCTACTTGCCAAAAGGTACTAACGGATAGATTGGTAGTTGGTATTTGTCCTGCGTGTGGTTCTGCGACTCGTGGGGATCAATGTGATGCCTGCGGAGAAGTATTAGACGCTGATACCGTTATTGATGCGAAATGTGCTGATTGTGGTACACTACTGTCTTTCGGCGAAACAACACAATTGTTTTTACAAATATCAAAGCTGAAAAATGAACTCTGTGATTTTCTCGATGAGCATCCGTATTGGCGAAAGAACGCTATTGCATTTACAAAGAGATATATTGATGAAGGACTCCGAGACCGTGCAATCACACGAGACCTTGATTGGGGCATTGATGTTCCTAAATCTGGATATCAGGATAAGAAAATCTATATATGGGCAGAGAATGTCCTTGGTTATTTGTCAGCTACATCTGTTCTGTGTGAAGAAAGAGGAATTGATTTCAAAGATGTATACGGAACAGAAAGCCGTCACTATTATGTACACGGCAAGGACAATATTCCTTTCCACACGATTATTTTACCTTCGCTTTTGTTAGCTCACGGAGACGGATTGCGTTTGCCAGATGACATTATCTCAAGTGAATATATTACTCTTGAGGGAAGAAAAATATCTACCAGCCAAAACTGGGCTGTTTGGGCAAAGGATCTTGCAGAGGAATATAATCCGGATTCTATAAGATATTTCTTTATAGCTAACGGCCCCGAAAAACGAGACACCGATTTCTCTTGGAGAGAATTCAAAAAGCAAAACAACTCAGAGTTGGTAGGTGCTTGGGGCAACTTTGTCAATCGCACACTCGCTTTTGCTGTAAAATATCTCAATAGTGAGATATCAACTGTTACAGTGGATGCTGATATAATTAAGCGTGTAATATTGCTTTATGAATCTGTTGGATCCAAAATAGAGAAAGGTGCTTTCAGAGAAGCACTCGAAGATATATTTGAAAGCGTTCGTTTTGGTAACACATATTATGATGGAAAGCAACCATGGAAGATGAGGGTTGATAACATTGATGAATGCAAAGAAACCATTGCTGTATGCACTTATTTAATTGCAAACATCGCTAACCTATTACACCCGTTCCTACCTTTTTCATCTCAAAAAGTAGCTGACTGGCTTGGCACTTCTTTCCAGTGGAAAGAACAAGCAGTATCAGTTACGAAGCTCCCTTCAGATATTTCTATACTCTTCTCTAAAATTGAATAAGTTTTTTCATCAACCTCTATGCAAGCTACATAGAGGTTGATTTTGTTTTCTGTCTACGTTAGGTGGAAATGTTTTTGTGGTATTTGTTTTATTTGATTAGTCGATGTATTTGAAAGGTAAGCGTCAACTCAAGCACGCCTACCCATCCTCTTTTTAATGGGATATAATTCTCATTAAAAGGAGGATTTTTTATGGCAACAAGAAGAACAAAAGAGTAAAAGTTAAAATTAATAGCTGATTATGAAGCAAGTGGTCTGTCTATGTCAGAATGGTGAGTCAGGCTTCATAAAGCAGGCTGGACATCCTAAAGCACTTATTCCAAAATCAATAGTTTCACCACAATCACTAGCGTATATAATGAATCAAAAGTATACACTTGCAGTACCACTATAC
>JAXJQK010000281.1:0-6738 GCA_036311185.1 Acutalibacteraceae bacterium
GCAAAGTCAAGGTTTACAAGACCAGGAATTAAGATAAGGTCTGAAATACTCTGTACACCCTGTCTTAGAACATCGTCAGCAAGGTCGAAAGCATTCTTTAGTGTAATTCTCTGCTCGCTTGCAAACTTTAATCTCTCGTTAGGTACAACGATAAGTGAGTCTACGTGCTCACGTAAACGAGCAATACCCTGTTCAGCCTGCTCCATTCTTCTCTTACCCTCAAAAGCGAAAGGCTTAGTTACAATAGCAACAGTCAAAATACCCATTTCATGAGCGATTTCAGCAACAACAGGAGCAGCACCTGTACCTGTGCCACCACCCATACCAGCTGTAATAAATACCATATCTGTATCTTTTAGAACTGCCTGAATCTCCTCACGATTTTCTTCAGCTGCCTCTCTGCCGATTTCCGGCTTAGAGCCTGCACCCTTACCGTGAGTAACTTTCTCACCAATTTGAATTTTCTGACCGGCACTTGAGAACTGCAGAACATGGTCATCAGTATTTACTGCGATAAATTCAACACTACGAACTCCCATTTTTACCATTCTATTTACGGCATTACCACCGCCGCCACCTACACCAATTACCTTGATTACAGGCACATTTTCAGTGAATTCCTTTTCTAATTCAAAAGCCATTTCTGTACATCCTCCTAATTTCCTACTAAACCCTTTCCAAAGAGTAAATTAGTCATTAATTTATATTAGTATATTAGTTTATACTTCACTACATATAAATTTACCACATTACTTGCAAAATTTCAATAACCTAACGATATTTATTAATTAAAAATTTAAAAATTTATTGTTATTTTACACAAATAAACAAAAAACTATCTGCTTATTATTCATCTTCAGAGCTATACTCTTCTGAATACTCTGCTGTATCATCTATATAATTTTCCTCTGAATAATCATCAGTTATTGTTTCATCAGTATATTCATCAACAGTATCATCAGAATAAGTTTCATCTAAATGGCTATCATTTTCAGTATTAATTGCCTCTGTTTGTGGCTCAGTAGAAGACTGAACAATTGGCAATGTAGGTGCTTCGGTTGCTGGTTCGGTTGTATCCTCTATAATCAGATTATTCGGTCTGAATGATGATTGGTTAGCCTTACCATCTGTTCTGCCCTCTACAAGATTAGAGCAGTTAAGTCTTCCATTATCTGCTTCTGATAGCTTTGTATAAATAATTGTCATAGCTGTACGAATCTTATAATTAATATCATCAGGCATACCTATTACAATTGTTATTCTGTTTTCGTAATTCAATTCTATATTAGACATATCTGAAAGATTGATTTCTTTTATGCCTGTTACTGCGTTGGCTGTCATAGAATCTGCAATTTCATTTAACACTGTAATAACCTTGCTGTTTTCTACATCTACAGTTTCTCCAACTTTAGGGTTTTTAAGCTTACACCCAATTATTGTAGGAATATCCTGATCACGTTCAATTACCTCTTCAAGAAGTTTACTGTTTTTACTTATTATGTAATAACGTGTACCGTCCTGTATGTAATATTTTGGAATAGCCTCGGTAACTTTTATTTTTAATGCATTTGGTATACTAAGATGAATTTCAGCTTCCTCTATATATGGATATTTTTCCTCTATTTTTTCACTAGACCTTGCTCTGTCTGTAAGAAAAATATTTTGTCCATAATCAAGAGAGCTGGCAGATATAATAGCCCTTTCATCATAACGTGTAACTCCCTCAACTATAATCTTCTCACATCTGAATAGAACAGTAAGTGACAGTACTAAACCAATTACAAGCACACCAATGGCTACACTTACAGCCATAAATACATTTTTGAACTTTCTTTGCTTTTTACTAAGAGGCTTTTTTTTGCTGTTAAGCTCATTAAGTAATCTCTTATTATTTCTTGAATTTCTAATACTTTCTGTAATAGGGTCAAGCTCTTGCTCGTCATCACAATCATTTTCATCTGAACCACTGCTTACAAGAACTCTTTTAGAAACCCTTCCCATACCAGATTTTAAATAATCCAGCTTTGAAACATTAGTTGGCAACCTTTTCTTTACTCTTGGCTTTTCATCAGTTGAATCTGTTTTTGTTGTACTTCTATTGAATTCATCTTCTGTATCCCAAGGCTTATAATCTTTATTTTCAAAAAAATCATCAGCACGATTTGTTCTCATATTAATATTTCCGCTAACAGTACTTTTTGAAAAGAACGGACTTTCTTTATATGAGTAATCAAGATTGTCCACCTTATAATCTCTCTGTCTACGTTTTTCGGCAACTGACTCATTTTGAGATTTTCTCTGCCTTGTTATTTCTCTGTCTGAATAACGGGCTGATTTGCTTCGCTCTCTGCTTGTCCTATCTTTACCATAGTCAGAATTACGCTGCTCTCTGCTTGTCCTATCTTTACCGTTGTCAGAATTACGCTTTGCTCTTTCTCGTGAATTAGCATTATTAGAATTTCTGTTTTTATTTCTTCGTTGCGTGGCACTATCAGAACTTCTTTTTCTGACAGTGTCACGCCTATTATCTTTTTGCTCCATTTATACATCCCTCACCATAGCAATGCTACTCATTCCACAGCACTGCAACAAAATATAAACTTCTGTTATGTGAATTTCGCATATTGCGACAAATGATTTCTTCTATATTTTCTTAATATTGGCACCTACCATACTAAGACATACTTCTAATTCCTCGTAGCCTCGTTCTATATATTTTATACCCTTTATATTGGTAGTACCCTCTGCACCTAATGCCGCTACTACAAGTGCTGCTCCACCTCTTAAGTCCTGTGCTTCTACAGATGCACCAAAGAGCCTTTCAACACCTTCAACTACAGCTACCTTATCGTGTACGTAAATTCCGGCACCCATTCTGCACAACTCGCTTACGTGCTTATATCTGCTTTCAAAAACATTTTCTACAAACACAGATGTTCCCTGTGCAAAGCAAGACATAGCCATTACAGGTGCTTGTGCATCTGTAGGGAATCCCGGATAAGGCATTGTGCGTATTAATCTTATCTTTTTAGGTCTATCGGTTGCCGATATATACACACCCTCGGGTGCATAATCAATAAGGCAACCACACTGCTCAAAAACTGAATTAACACTACTTGAGTGTGATGGCAAAGCTCCTTTTAAAAACAGCTTACCACCACTTACAGCTACTGAAGCCATATATGTAGAGGTAACTATTCTGTCAGGAATAATTATATGTTGAGCACACCCCAGTGCTTTTACACCTTCTATGTAAATTGTGCCTTCTCCTGCCCCACTTATTCTTGCACCACAGCTATTAAGAAACTCTGCTAAATCGCAGATTTCAGGCTCTCGTGCAGCATTGGTAATCGTTGTAACACCCTTAGCACATACAGCTGCAATCATAATATCCTCTGTTGCTCCTACACTAGGAAACGACAGTGTTATATCAGCACCGTATAATCCTTTATCAGTCTTACAATTAAGTAACCCGTGATGTTCCTTTAGCATCATCCCCATTTGTGACAATGATAACAAGTGTAAATCTATGGGTCTTGGTCCTAGCTCACAGCCTCCGGGTAAAGACATTTTTGCCTGACCCACTCTTCCAAGAATTGCACCCAAAAATAAAATTGATGAACGCATTTTTCTCATAAGTTCAGCAGGCACATCATACCTATACAAGCCACTGCTGTCTACCGTAATTGTATTATCATCACGATAAACCGTACAACCTAAATATCGCAATATTCTTACAGATGTATCAACATCGGTAAGTCTTGGGCAGTTGTGTAATACAACCTCACCTTTACATAAAATAGTTGAGGCTAATATCGGCAAGGCACTGTTTTTTGCACCCTGTATATCAATACAGCCATTAAGCCTTTGGCAACCATTAATAACATACTCTGCCAAGCTCTACACCCTCTTTGCTAAAATAAATAAAACTATATTTACAAATCATTTAAGCCTGTGGGTTACATAACAAGATGCACAGCTTGTAGCGTATCTATTTTAACCACCAGGCTTTCTGTCACATTATATGTCAGAAAGCCTGTATTAGTGATTATTGTTTTTTTAATCTATAATTAGAATTTATCTCTTTGAGCAACTGAAAACTTCTGTTATTTTCAACCGCTTTATAAAATAGTTATTAGCACTGTTTATTCTTACTTTTCTTGTGATAATAAATCATAACTAATGCAAATGATATAAATTGACCGATTAAAATTCTTACAATCTGCATACTATCAGCTTCATTGTTAGATATTACATGGAGAAGATTAGTTACCATTATATTATTGAACAGATGATCTCCTAATCCCAACCAGAGCGAACCTGTAATTTTATACAAGATTGACCATTTTATACTCATAACTCCGGATATAATAATGTAGCCTATACCCATTATAAGTAAATTAGCGATAGATGTATTGCCTTCAATAAAATCTCTTAAAGGCATAACCCAATGCCAAATTCCAAATAATAATGCAATAAGAAGCATCGAACCTCGAAAACTCATTTTGTCCTCAAGCAAATTTGAGAAAAGACCACGAAAAATTCCTTCCTCCATCCATACATTTATAATATTAAATGCAATACAAAGTATTATAAATATAATTCCATTTTGCTTAATTGCTTCTCCGTTTAACGAAAATCCACTTGTATAGAATGAAAGCTTTACATTTCCATTCATACTGTAAAGTAAGATACACTCTATTAGATATGCTACTGAAAAAGATATTGTTCCAAGTGCAAATCCTTTTAAAATATTATGTATAGAATTTGCTTTTTTAAATCCAATCCTACTCCAAGAAAGTTCTGTACTTTTAAGTATTAATGCTAAAACAATTATACCGAAAACCTTATGTAAAAAATTTTCAGCCAAAATTGTTTCATCTGTTCTTATAAAAAAATACTCTATAATTCTTGCTATACTGCATATAAGAAAAACAAGAACACAACTTGCTATAGGTTTTGTAAATTGTTCTTTTTTCATTTTTCACTCTTGCAAATTAGAAATTATTTAATATCCAAAACCCTTTTAACAATTCCTAAAATTCTCTCGTTAGAATCTATTATAGCAGTTTTTCTTGCGTTTTCTGCATACTGCTGTAATTTTACAGGGTCTTTAACCATATCGTCAACAGTCTTTGTTAATTTCTCGGCTGTTAAGTCCTTTTCTTCAATAATGCTTGCCGCATTTGCATTTACCAAAGACATTGCATTATGGAACTGGTGATTTTCTGCAACATTTGGTGAAGGAATTAAAACAGCTGGCTTACCCTGAGCCTGTAGTTCGCTTACTGTCATAGCACCTGCACGACATATTACAAGGTCAGCTGCTGCAAGACAATCTGGCATATCGTTTATAAACTCTCTAATATCAAGATTACTGCATTTATCAATATCACAGCCCTTTTCCTTAACAAGGTCTGGGAACCATTTACCAAATTTGCCGTAAGCGTGAATAATCTGGTATTTACCATCGTTACCACTTCGTGCTATATAATCAGCAACAGCCTCATTGATTTTTCTTGCACCCAAGCTACCACCAAATGAAAGTATAACAGGTCTTTCGTCTAATTTCAGCTTAGCTCTTGCCTTTGCCTTGTCAGCAGTGATAATTTCTTTTCTTACAGGGTTACCTGTAACCTCAAAATTATAGTCACCACCCATATGCTTTTTAGCATCAGGGTTTGCAAGCATTACAACCTTTGCTTCCTTTGCAAGCATTTTATTTGTAACACCAGGAAAAGCATTTTGCTCGTGTATAAGAGTAGGAATACCCATTTTTGCTGCTGTACGCAATACAGGTCCACTTACATAGCCACCTGTACCAATACAAATATCTGGTTTAAATTCCTTTATAATCTTTTTAGCCTCCATACTTGAAGTAATAGCACGCTTTGCAGTAGCAATATTATGTGCAATCGCCTTTGGAGAGAAGCTTCTTTTAAAGCCACTTATCTTAATGCTTTTAAAATTATAGCCTGCTTGTGGAACAAGTCTTTCTTCCATTGCATCTTTAGCACCTATATAAAGAATTTCTGAACCATTTATATTTTCTTTAATCGTACCTGCAATTGCAAGTGCAGGATTTATATGTCCTGCTGTGCCACCACCTGCTAAAATTACTTTCATTTCAAACCCCTCGCTTTAAAAACCGATTTATGTTTTATTGATATTTGAATTTCTTGAAATAGACAACACTATACCCATCTGTGCAAGCAACATTACAAGCGAACTACCACCATAGCTAAAGAATGGTAGGCTGATACCTGTATTAGGTAATGTGTCGGTTATAACCAAAATATTAAGAACTACCTGTAAGCCAACCTGAGAAACAAGACCAACTCCTAAGAACATTCCAAATCTGTCCTTAGCTCTTAATGAAATCATTATTCCACGCCATACAAACAACGCAAAGAATGCAAGTATAATTATACCGCCGATAAGTCCAAGCTCTTCTACAACTACTGCAAACACAAAGTCGTTCTGTGGTTCAGGCAAATATAAATATTTTTCTCTTGACTGACCTAAGCCAAGTCCTGTAAGACCACCCGAGCCAATAGCATAAAGTGAATTCATTGTCTGCCATACTGTAGCCTGCATATCAGCTGATAGATCTTTCTCAAGTGCCATTCCCCAGCCATCAAGACGCTCCATAGCGTACTGTAAGGAGTCAGTAATATAAAGAACACCAAACGCCAGAACTACCAACGCTATACCTAGTAAAAACCATCTGATTTTTAC
>JAXJQK010000282.1:0-3629 GCA_036311185.1 Acutalibacteraceae bacterium
AAGATAGATATTTGGTTAATAAAGAAAAAGTATTATAACACATTTTTTATGATACACGGAAATTTAAAAAAGAATTCGATACAGAAATTATTTCTAAAGAAGCAAAAAGAGAGGTAATGATTAATGATTCTATTAGTTCTGTATATAGTTTTAATATTCATTAATCTTAATTATAGAAAGTCTAAATTGTGTTTTTGGTCTTTACTCCTTTATATGTGGCTTTTGTTTGGTTGGAGCTACGGAAATGCAGACTGGAATATCTACACCAATAGATATAATAATTTTGAAGAGTTAAGTTCGAGAACAGAAGTGTTATTTACTGCATTGGTTAGAGGTGGTCATTTTCTCGGTATGGAATATCGAGGGTTTTTGATTCTCATTTCGGGAGTATGCTTACTCTTGCTTGCAAAAACGATGTTTGATCTATCATCTGAACCCGGACTTGTTCTATCGTTATATGCCATATTCTGTTTTCCGATGGACATTACACAGGTAAGATTTTTTATTGCCTTTTCAGTAGTTTGTTTTGGATTTAGATATTTATTCAAATATAAAGAAACAAAGCAAAAGAAAATACTTATTAAATGGATAGTTACTGTTGTTGTGGCGTGTAATATTCATATGCTTACTATGTTAATATTTGTTTTATTAATTCCAGTATTCTTTAAAAGAAAGGTAACTATTATAGTAACAGTCGTAGTGAATGTTATTTTTATTCTTGCAGGTAGCTTGAGTTCAAAGGTTTTCGGGATTATTACATTATTTTTAGGTGAGGGTAAAGCATCACTTGTAATGAATCAAGCATCTAAATATGATTTTGCAAAGGTTTCATATGTTTGGTTTAAAACTATGTTTATTTTTTGTGGCTTTTTAGCAGTTTATTTCTGTATAATGTATTTCTTTAAAATGTATGACAAAAAATACGGTATTGTTTTAAATACTGACAAGAAAATACTTGAAAGCCAGCTAGCATTTACAATGGATTGTAATATAATAATCCTTCTAATTATGGGATTGATTACAGTTACAACAGACTTTTATAGAATACAGCAAATAATATTATTTATGAATTACCTAATTTACTCTAATTATTTGCAACCTCACGAAAAAGGAAAATGGAAAAAGAATAATCTTATAATTATTGTACCAGCAGTATTATTTGCTTTTGGTGCATTGTATAATCTTGTTCTTAATAGTAGTAATTTAGAAACTGTTTTCCTTCCTATATTTTATAACAATGTAATATTTTATAATTAAGGATATGATAATATGGCATTTGTAGCGGGAATAGTGCTTTATAACCCTGATTTATTGCGACTCAAGGAAAATATAAATGCAATAGCACCTCAGGTTGAAACAGTTATTTTGGTTGATAATGGTTCTGAAAATTATAAAGAGATTGAGTCATTTTTGGAATCATATCAATCAGTAATATATATAAGAAATAACGAAAATGTTGGAATTGCAAAGGCTTTAAATCAGATAGTATATAAAGCTGACGACTTAGGCTATGAATGGGTTTTAACCTTAGATCAGGATACAGTATGTAATCCCGACATTATAGAGGCATATGAAGCTGTAATCAAAAAAGAAAAAAATCTTGGTATGGTTAGCAGTCAATATGCAGATAGAAATGCTCAGATTAATTTTAGTAGCAATGATGAAATTCAAGACATTGATTTTTGTATCACATCTGCAGCCTTTACAAATGTAGAGGCTGTTAAATCTGTAGGTGGATTTGACGAAAAAATGTTCATTGATATGGTTGATTATGATATTTGCTATGCCTTAAAGCGAAACGGATATAGAATTGTTCGTGTTAATTATGTAGGCTTTCTTCACGAGGTAGGACGAAGTGAAGAAAGAAATTTACTGGGCAAAAAGACCATTGTTTTTAACCATTCTTATATGAGAAAGTACTATTGGGTGAGAAACAGTATATATTTAATGCGTAAATATAATCTGAATAAAGCTCGTGAATATAAAAGAATTTTTAAAAGAATGTTAGATACATTGCTTTTTGAAAAGCAGAAATTCACAAAACTGAAATGGATGTTTAAGGGAATAAATGATGGTAATAGGCTATAAGAAATAGCTTACTTCATACATAAACTACTGATACTGATAAATGAGGGGAATACATGAAAGAAAACGGTGCAGATAATATAAAAAAAGGTATAATACTTGTTTTTGCTGCGAATTTTATTAATTTAATGATAAGTCTGGTAAATGGATTTATTTTACCAAAATACTTAGCGATTGATACATATGCGGGTATTAAAACATATCAATTGTATGCAAGCTATATAGGTGTTCTTGCACTTGGATACTCTGATGGATTGTATTTAAAATATGGTGGTAAAAAGATATCTTCAATACCAAATAAAGAGATAAATATATCAAGATCTAATTTGATTGTGCTTCAAAGCATAATGATGCTGATATTTGCAGGAATTGGATTTATAGCAAAGGATTATATTTTAATGATTAGTTCATTAACGTTTATTCCTGTTAATATTGTATCTAATTTCAAGAATATATTGCAGGCAACAGGTGAGTTTAAAGCGTATAGTGGCATTATGAACTATTCGTCAATTTTGACATTTATAGGAACAATGACATTATTGTTCGTATTCAAAATTGATAATCCATATTACTATGTTTCTATAATGGCTATAGTTTCTTTTATAGTGTGGTTTTTACTCGAACGCAAGCTTAAAAAATTCTATGATTTTAAATTAGGCTTTGTAGTTTCCTTTAAGAATTTGATTGAAAATATAAAATCAGGAATTATACTGATGCTAGGTAATTTCTCATCAATTCTTATGACAGGTATTGACCGTTGGTTTGTTAAGTTCCTATTAACAACAACCGACTTTGCTTATTACTCATTTGTAGTAAGTACAGAAAATCTTATTGTAGTTTTTATAAATCCTATTGTAACTACAATGTATAATTATATTTGCACAAAATCAGATTATACAGCAATAAGAAAAATAAAAAGAATGTGCCTGATTTTTGCGTTATTCCTTGTTTCAAGTGCATTTGCAATAAAGTTTATACTTGAAGTATATCTTAATAAATATCTTGCTTCTCAATATGTACTATTTCTTCTATTTTCAACAGAAATACTATTTATGATTATCAAAGGTATTTATGTTAATATCTATAAAGCAAGAAAGCAACAGAGTATTTACTTAAAGCAGTTAATAGTAGCTATTATTTTTGGCTGTGTTTTAAATGCAATATTCTATTTTGTTTTCCATTCTATCGAGGGAATTGCACTTGCAACATTACTTTCAACAATTTTCTGGTATGCAATGTGTAGCTTTACAGTAAAAGAAATAAAACCTGATTTGAAAGAAATATTGGTTTTAATTATAAGTATTTCAGTTTTCATTTTCAGTGGCTTCTGTTTACCTTCAATTCTAGGATTTTTCGTTTACATTGCAGTTATTTTAATATTATGTATGTTATTTATGAAAAAAGATTTCTTTGCTATGATTAAAATGGCAACTGATATGGTAAAAAAGAAATTACACAAAGCTTAATATTATTTGAATCGAGTAGGAGGCTACCCATTAGTTGAGTAGCCGACCTCTCACACCACCGTGCGTACGGTTCCGTAC